>CAZKJA010000010.1:0-24335 GCA_964552925.1 uncultured Treponemataceae bacterium | reverse complement strand
GGCCCAGGATCGCGCCCGTGGTCGCCGTGATTTTTTCGACTCCGCTGGGACAATTTGAGGTCGCAGTCTGCTTCAACGGAGCTTGATAGCTATAGTGCCGGAAGCCTCTTGACGCGCTTGTGCGGCGCGGAGTATCGTTTCTGCGATGAGTAACGTACTATTTTCGGGTTTCGAGCATCACCATCATCACGGCCACGCCAACGCGGTCGCGATGATCGTTTATCCGTAGGTCCTGTAAGGATACTACGAAACGACACGCCGGCCGCCATGGCCGGCGTTTTCGTTTCCTGGAGCCTCGCGCTTCCACGGGACAGACATCGGTCGATCGGTACAGGCTGTTCTCCAAGGAAGGAGCAATGACCATGGAACGAAAAGACAACAGTGTGCGGCTCGCGCTGCCCAAGGGGCGGATGCAGGAAGGCGTCTTGAAGCTTCTCTCTGACGCGGGTCTGGACATGCGGGCCGCCGAGCGCGACTACAGGCCGGCGGCCGCGATCGACGGGCTCGACGTCAAGATATTAAAGCCGCAGAACATCATCGAGATGCTCGATATCGGCAGCCGCGATTTCGGCTTCGCGGGCGCTGACTGGGTCGCGGAGCTTGGCATCGACCTGATCGAGGTTATGGATACAGGGCTCGATCCGGTCAAGCTCGTCGCCGCGGCGCCGACGACGATACTCGTGGACGGCAAGCTGCCCAGGCGGCGCCTCGTCGTGGCGAGCGAGTACGAGGGCATAACACGGCGCTGGATCGAGAAGAACCAGCTCGACGCGGAATTCGTCCGCTCGTACGGCGCTACCGAGGTATTCCCGCCCGAGGACGCGGACTGCATAGTCGACAACACGGCGACCGGCTCGACGCTTCGGGCCAACGGTCTGTCTATAGTCGACGAGGTGATGCGCTCGACGACGAGGCTCTACGCGAACCGCCGGGCGATGGACGACCCCGCCAGACGCGAGCGCATAGAGTGGTTCGCGATGCTGTGCCAGAGCGTTCTCGCGGCCCGCGGACGGGTGATGCTCGAGGTGAATATCGACGCCGACAGGCTCGAGGGCCTTATCAAGATACTGCCGGCGATGAAGGAGCCCACGGTGTCGCGGCTGATGGGAGATGCCGGCTACGCTGTCAAGATAGCCGCGCCCCGCTCGATGCTGCCCCACCTGATACCCGACATCCTTGCTCGCGGCGGCACCGGCATCGTTATCACGGTGCCCAGCCAGATAGTGCCATGAGCGCCGCCATGAATACCACGAAGAATACCTCAAAGGTGCTCCCCGCCATGACGCGGCCGGCCTCCGAGTCGCCTTGGATCGACGCCGCCAGCGCGTACGTGCCCCGGAAATCCGATCCGCGCATTACGTGGTTCCTCGACGCCAACGAGGGTCGGCCGCTACAGAGCGTCGTTGCTGCAATCTCCGCCGCGCTGTCTGGTCCGTCGGGCGGGGTAAGCCGCTACCCCTCCTTCTACGACCTCGAGGCCGCGCTCGCGGACAAGTGGAAGGTCGACCCCGCGAGGATTGTTGTCACCGGCGGAGGAGACGACGCGATAGGCCGCATATGCATGACCAGGCTGGCACCCGGATCGAAGATCCTTGTGCACGAACCGGCCTTCGAGATGTTCGGCGTCCACTCGCGCGTGCGCGGGGCTACGAGCCTTGGCATTCCATGGCTCGACGGCCAGAGCTTCCCGCTCGAGGCGACGATAGATGCGATACAGCGCGACGCGTCCCTTGGCATAGCGACGACAGTATCGCCGTGCAATCCGACCGGCGGCGCTGTAAGCCTCGAAGAGGCGCTCGCGATCGCCGACGCCTGCGCCGGCAGCGGGTGCGCCTTCCTCTTCGACGCGGCTTACGGCGAGTTCGCCGACGACGATCCGACGCCGACTCTGGTCGCTGATGGTTCCGCCTACGTCGTGCGCAGCTTCTCCAAGGCCTACGGGCTCGCCGGGCTGAGGCTCGGCTACGCGATAGCGCCGGACGCCGGGCGGGCAGGCGCGCTCCGATCCTGCGGAATGCCGTACCCGAGTTCGGCCCTGTCCGCTGTCGCCGCGATAGCGGCCTTGGCCGACACTGCGGGCGTGGCGGCGGGTATAGCGACGGTGCGCAGGGAGCGGGCCGCGCTCGCGGACGCTCTTCGTTCGCTGGGGGGGCGGGTCGCCGATCCCAACGCCAACTTCGTGCTCGCGCGCGTCCGGGATCCTGCAGGCCTCGCGGAGAGCATGGCAGCCTCGGGCGTCGCCATACGCAGTTACGGCAACAAGTCCTTGCTGCAGGATGCGGTCCGCATCAGTTGCCCGTGCGACGCGGCTGGATTGGCCGTCGTCCTGGAAGCCCTCGACAGGGCAAGGGAGTACATAGCATGAACGGGAACGACAGAGTCAGGACGGCCGTCGTCGAGCGAAAGACCAAGGAGACCACCGTGCGAGTCGAGCTTGCCTTGTCGCCGGGCGCCATCGAGGTGAAAACAGGTATAGGCTTCCTCGACCACATGCTTACGAGCCTGGCGTTCCACGGCGGCATGTCGCTGTCGCTGTCGTGCAAGGGCGACCTGGAGGTCGACGACCACCACAGCGCCGAGGACTGCGCGCTCGCACTCGGCGCGGCGTTCGGGCAGGCCTTGGGCGACAAGGCCGGCATCCGCAGGTTCGGTTCGCGTTACGCGCCTCTCGACGAGGCCCTGGCGCGCGCCGTCGTCGACCTCTCGGGCCGGCCGTACGCTTTTGTCGACCTCGGCCTCGCGCACGAGTCTCTCGGCGGCCTTGCCTGCGAGAACATAACGCACTTCGTCACGAGCCTCGCGAACGCCGCGATGATGACCGTCCACCTGGACGTGTTGCGCGGCCAGAACGACCACCACCGCGCCGAGGCCGCCTTCAAGGCCCTCGCCCTCGCGCTGCGCGACGCGGTCGCCATCGACGATTCGTACGGGACGCGGGTGCCGAGTTCCAAGGGAACGCTTGGCGGCGGGGAAGGAAAAGCATGAGCGCCACCGGAACGCCGCAGGTCGTCGTCGTCGACACGGGGCGCTCGAACGCGGCCAGCCTTATGGCGGCGCTCGAGCGCGCGGGAGCCGGGACGAGGCTGAGCACCGACGCGCGGGAGGTACGTGACGCGCAGTTCGCGGTCCTGCCGGGCGTGGGAGCCTTCGGGCCGGTCGCCGAGAGGCTCCGCGCCATGGGCGTCGACGTAGCGCTCAGGGAACGCGTGGCGCGAGGAGAGCCGACGCTCGGCGCCTGCCTGGGCATGCAACTGTTCTTCGGCACGAGCGAGGAGTCTCCCGGCGTCAGGGGAATCGAGGCCCTGCCCGGCGCGATCACCGCTTACGTCCCAGAGGTCCGCTCGCCTCAATTCGGCTGGAACCGGGTGACTATGCCGCCAGCCGCTTCCGGTGGGATACTCGCCGGGTCGGCGCCCGTAGCGTCGTCCCCTGATGGCGCGGCGACCAGCGGGGCTGCCTACGCGTATTTCGCCAACTCGTTCAAGCTCGACTCGGTGCCCCCAGGCTGGATTGCCGCGACCGCCAATTACGGCGGCACCTTCGTCGCGGCCGTCGAACGCGGCCCGATATTACTGTGCCAGTTCCACCCTGAATTGTCGGGGGAGTGGGGACAGGGACTCCTTGCGCGCTGGCTGGCAGCCGGCTCGGGCAGGCCCTTCCCCGTCGCCGCGCCGAGCGCCGGGATAGCTCTGGACCGCGGAACCGGCGGGTCGAACTCGTCGACTCTGCCGCGTATAATCCCCTGCCTCGACGTGGCCGGCGGCCGGGTGGTCAAAGGCGTCCGATTCCAGGAACTTCGCGACTCAGGCGACCCTGCCGAGCTTGCCGCGCGCTACGAGGCGATGGGCGCCGACGAGATAGTGATGCTCGACATCACCGCCGGCGTCGACGGCAAGTCGACGGCTGTGGAGAACGTCCGGGCGATACGGCGTCGTATCGGCGTGCCTCTATGCGTGGGCGGCGGCGTGCGTTCGCTCTCGGACGCGGAGAAGATCCTCGCGGCCGGCGCCGACAAAGTGTCGCTCAACTCGATGGGCTACCGCAACCCAGGCTTGCTGTCGGAGATAGCGCGCGAGTTCGGCCGGCAGTGCTGCGTCGCCGCCGTCGATGCGACAAGAAAAGGCGGCGGCGACGCCATCGTCGTCCTCGACGCCGGACGCACCGAGACCGATACGCCTGCAATCGACTGGATCAAGCGGGCCGTCGACGCCGGCGCCGGAGAGATCCTGCTGACGAGCCGCGACAGGGACGGCACGCGCTCGGGCTATGACCTGGAGCTTCTAACCGCCGCCTCCAGCGCCGTGCCCGGGATACCCGTGATAGCGTCGGGCGGCGCGGCGAGCCCCGAACAGATACTCGAAGGCCTCCGCGCCGGAGCCTCGGCCGCATTGCTCGCCGGCGCCCTGCACGACGGATCCCTGACGATTTCCGCCATAAAGAATTTCTTGCGCCGCAATGGCGTGGAGGCACGCTGATGCTCATTCCATCGATAGACATCATGGGCGGCAGGGCCGTCCAGCTCGTGGGGGGCGAACGCTTCGAACTCGACGGAGGCGACCCCCTGGAGCTCGCAGCCCGCTTCTCGGTGTTAGGAGAGCTGGCCGTCGTCGACCTGGACGCGGCTCTGGGCAAGGGCTCGAACCTGGAACTTGTCGCCGGGATAGCCTCCCGCTGGCCCTCGAGGGTCGGAGGCGGCGTGAGGACCGAAGCCGCGATGGTCCGCCTGCTCGACTCGGGCGCGCGGACCGTGATGGTCGGCACGAAGGCCACTCCCGAATTCCTGTCCGCCTTCCCGCGGGACCGGCTCGTTGCGGCCCTCGACAACAAGAAGGGCGTAGTGATGTCCGAAGGATGGAAGACGAGCACCGGCGCTTCCGTCGTCGAGCGCGCCGCCGAACTCGGGCCGTACGTAGGCGGCTTCCTCGTCACCGCTATCGACATCGAGGGCTCGATGTCGGGCATCGACGTGGACGCCTCCAGGCGGATGGTCGAAGCGATACGCGGAACGGGCTTCGAGGGGACTATAACGATGGCCGGCGGCATCACGACGGCCGCCGAGGTCGCCGCTCTCGACGCGCTCGGCGTCGACGCCCAGGTAGGCATGGCCCTGTACAAGGGCGTGCTCGACCCCGCGGACGCGATGGCCGCGTGCCTCTCCACCGACCGGCCCGACGGGCTGTGGCCCACAGTCGTCTGCGACGAGGCGGGCGTCGCGCTCGGCCTCGTGTATTCCGACCTCGAAAGCCTCCGCGCCGCCATCGCCGAACGCGCCGGCGTCTACCGCTCCCGCAAGCGTGGCCTATGGCGCAAAGGCGGCTCGAGCGGCGACACGCAGGAACTGATCAGGATAGAAGCCGACTGCGACCGCGACGCGCTGCGCTTCACCGTCCGGCAGAACGGCGAGGGCTTCTGCCACCGCGGCATGAGGACCTGCTTCGGCGCGCCGGGTGTCGACGGTTTCGGGGGCGACGAGAAGGGTTTCCAGCTTCTTGCCAAGACGACGGCGCGCCGCCTCGAGGAGGTCTCGGACGGCTCGGCGCCCAAGGGCTCGTACACCGCGAGGCTATTCACCGAACCCGGGCTCCTCGCGGCCAAGCTTGTCGAAGAGGCGAATGAGTTGGCCGAGGCCGAAGGTCCCGTTCGTTCGGCTGAGGAAGCCGCTGACCTCCTGTATTTCGCCTCCGTCAAGCTCGCCCGCGAAGGCGCGTCGCTCGCCGATGTCGAACGCGTCCTGGACCGGCGCGCGATGCGCGTCACGAGGCGTCCCGGCAACGCCAAACTCCCGTACGTGGAGAAGGGAAACGAAGCGTGGAAGACAGGTATCCACTAAGACGTGTCGAGTTAGGACAGATAGGCGTCCGGGACCGCCCCGCGGACGACCCGGAGACCGAAGCCGGCGCGCGGCGTATCATGGACGCCATCCGCGACGGCGGCGAGAGCGCCCTCGCGGGATTTGCCCGCGACCTCGACGGCAACGCGGGACGGCTCTGGTACGGGCCTCCTGATTTCGCCGCTGCGCTAAAAGCCTTGCCCGCAGCCGAGCGCGGCGCAATCGAAGCCGCCGCGCGCAGGATTGGCGCCTTCGCGTCGGCCCAGCTCGCGTCGCTGTCGCCGCTTTCGCTGGCGGTGCCCGGCGGACGCGCTGGCCACGAGGTTGTCCCCGTCGAGCGCGCCGGCTGCTACGTCCCCGGCGGACGCTACCCGTTGCCGTCGACTGTGCTGATGACGGCCTTGGTCGCCCGCAGGGCCGGGGTCGCCGACGTCGTCGTAGCCTGCCCGAAACCCGTTCCTGTAGTGCTGGCCGCGTGCGCGGTCGCCGGGGTCGACATGCTTCTCGCGGCCGGAGGCGCGCAGGCGATAGCCGCGTTCGTGTACGGCGCCGGAAGCCTGTCTCCCCGCGACGTAGTCGTCGGGCCCGGCAACCGTTGGGTCGCCGCAGCCAAGCGCCTCGCCCAGTCCGTGGTCAGGACTGACGCCCCCGCGGGCCCTAGCGAGCTCCTCGTGCTTGCCGACGGCTCCTCCGATCCGGCGACAGTCGCCTGGGACCTCCTCGCGCAGGCCGAGCACGACCCGGACGCCGTCCCGGCCCTCGCGGCTTTGAGCGAAGTCTTCGTGCGCTCCGTTGAACTTGAACTCGAGCGCGGCCTGGCCGAACTCGCGGCGTACCGTCCGGAGTCCGCCGAAATCGCGCGTGCGGCCCTGGCGAACGGCTGGGCCTACGTCTCGCCGGGGCGCGCGGGACTCGCCGCGGCGGCAAACCGCTTCGCCCCCGAGCACCTGGAACTCGCCGTCGAGCGGCCCCGCGAGCTAGCCATGCTGTGCCGGCACGCCGGCGCGCTGTTCCTGGGCCACGCGAGCGCGGAGGCCCTCGGCGACTACGGGGCAGGCCCCAACCACACCCTGCCCACCTCCGGCCGCTCCCGCGCGTAGGGAGGCCTGTCGGTGTTCGACTTCGTGCGTATCCGCAGCTGGCTTGAACTCGACGCTACCGACGCCGGCCTTATAGCCGATACGGCGACGCTCGCCCGGGCCGAAGGCCTGGAAGCCCACGCGAGGTCGGCGCTGGAGAGGCTCCAGGCGCGGTCGTCCTGATTGATGCGGTTTTCAATACCGGTTAAACGGTATTGGAATCGCCACAGCCTTCGCCTTTGGACAGCATGACTCTATCCCTTCCGCCCTGCTTGGCGGCATACAGCGCGCTGTCGGCGTTGTTGACCATGGATTCAATGGTTTTTCCATGGGTGACGCAGACGCCGATACTGCAGGTAAAACGCAGGATCCCGCCGTTTTCCAGGGGGATTTCGATGGCGGCGATGCGCGAGCGCAGTCGTTCGAATACTTCCCACGGCGATTCGGCGTTTACCAGCAGTACGCAGAATTCTTCGCCGCCCATGCGGGCGACGATGTCGGTGCTGCGGAATGAGGCGGTAAGGACTTTCGCGACTCCGACTATGGCCTTATCGCCGACGTCGTGGCCGTGCGTGTCGTTGACCCGCTTGAAGAAGTCGATGTCTACCATGCCGACGGACAGTTTTATGTGGCCCCGTATGGCGCTGCCGAATAGCGGCACGGCCGCTTCGAAGAAATATCGTCTGTTGTGCAGTTTGGTCAGGTAGTCGCGGTTTGCCTGATCCTGAATTATGCTGATGTTGTCGAGCTGGTCGAGGATATTGTTGACCCGTCCGATGAATTCTTCGGCGAGGAACGGTTTGCGCACTATGTCGTTGGCCCCGGCTTTAAGAAAGCGTACGCCGACGAAGGCGTCGTCCGAGCCGGTTATGCCGATCACGCCGACGCGAGAGGCGGGATGTCCGGCGCGCAGACGGGAGGTAAGTGCAACGCCGTCCATCTCGGGCATTTCATAATCGGTGATGACCAGCACTATGTCTCTTTGGCTCATGGCAGAGAGCGCGGCTTTCCCGTCACATTCCTCTATCACCAGCAGGCGTTGCGCCGTCAGGAGCGCGTTCAGATACGCGCGGAACGAAGCGCTGTCATCCACCAGCAGTACTTTGCGGGCACGATTGCGCAGAATGCGCAGCACGTCATTCAGCACGGTTTCAAAAGCGCTGGGCGATTGCTTGATGACGTAATCGGCGATGGGCTTGCGCGTATTGTTTTCATGCAGGCGTTCTTCCAGGCTGGCGGTCAGCACGACGGTAGCGATGCCGGCGGCCAGAACCTCATCTACCGCTTCACCGTTCGCGGCATCGGGTAAATTCAAATCGACTACGGCAACCGGATATTTTCCCGGGTACTGAAGAAGTAGCGCCCGGCATTCTTTCAATGAAGCGGCGGTATCCGCCGGCATGCCGGTCGCGTTTTCGATATCGGCTTTGACGACCTCGCATATTACATTGCTGTCGTCCACTATCAGGATGCGTTCGTCCGTTCCAGAGGCGGAGGGAGGTTCGTTGAGCATGTTTCCCCTTTTGGTAGATCCGATGGAATTATCCAAATTGGCCTCCGTCAACGCTAGTACGATTATGTATCCTCCAGGTCGAATATCTTTCCGGGGTTCATTATGCCGTTCGGGTCCCAGGCCAGCTTGATTGCGCGCATCAGGCCAAGCTCCACGGGGTCGGTGACCTCGGCGAGGAACTTCTTGCGCTTGAGTCCGATGCCGTGCTCGCCGGAGATCTTGCCGCCGAGTTCCTTTGTCACCCGGTAGACTTCCCGCAGGCACAGGAGCTCGTTCCTGTGCCAGCTCTCCATGTCCATCGCGGGATCCTTGACGAGGGTCGCGTGGATATTGCCATCGCCGGCGTGGCCGTAGCAGGGAATCTTCATCCCGTATTTCCTGCCCAGCTCTTCGAGCTGAGGTATCAATGCCGGTATAGCCGAAGTCGGGACTACGATGTCCTCTATGCTCTGGATAGGGCTTGCCACCTTGAATGCCTCGGCGATGTTCCTGCGGACGCTCCAGATGCGCTCTATCGCGTTCTTGTCCTCGGCTATGTAGACCTCGGTCGCGCCCGCGGCCTCGCACAGTTCGCCGATGGCGATAAGGTTCGACTCGACCTGGGCCGCGTCGTTGCCGTCCACCTCGATAAGGAGCATCGCGCCTGTATTCTCGTAAGGCAGGCTTTCGTTCAGGTATTTGCAGGTGGTTTCGACAGAGAGGCGGTCCATGAACTCGATGCTCGTCGGCACGAAGCCCTTGGCCAGGATGAGTGGGACGGCGTCGATCGCCTGCTGCGGCGTGTCGTACAGCGCGAGCAGGTCGGACACTGTCGACGGGTAGCCTATCAGCTTTATGATTGCCTTTGTCACTATGCCGAGGGTGCCCTCGGAGCCGATGACGAGCTGCTTGAGGTCGTAACCCGAGACGTCCTTGGAGACCTTGCCGCCGAGCCAGACGATGTCGCCGGTCGGCGTTACAAGTTCCATGCCCTGGATGTAGCGGCCGGTGACGCCGTACTTTACGGCCTTGCCGCCGCCGGCGTTTTCCGCGATGTTGCCGCCTATCTGGCATGTCTGGAGGCTCATCGGGTAGCCGGCGAAGAAGAGGCCTTCCTTGCGTACCAGCTCGGCGATGTCGTTCGTCACCATGCCGGTCTCGACGACTATCACCATGTTCGCCTTGTCAAGCTCGATGACGCGGTTCATCTTCTCCAGGGAGACGATGATGCCGCCGTACACGGGAATCGCCCCGCCAGACAGGCCGGAACCCGCTCCCCGGGGCGTCACGGGGATGTGTTCGCGGTTGGCCAATTTGACTATCGCCGCCACCTGTAGGGCGGTGGTAGCGAGTACAACCGCCTCGGGCATGTGGCCGTAAATGAGCGCGTCGGTCTCGTCGTGGGAATACGCCTCGATCCTCTCGTGGTCGACGAGTACATTTTTTTCACCCGCGATCGAACGGAGCTCGGTGAGTACCGCGGGGCTTATTGCTTCGTATTTCATGACGCATCCTTCGCGCGCCGGGCGAGACGCCGGTTCAATTCGGGCAGTATCTCGAAGAGGTCGCCTACTATGCCGAAATCGGCGATCCTGTGGATGCCGGCTTCAGGATCGTTGTTCACCGACACTATCACCTCGCTCGTCTTGATGCCGGCGAGGTGCTGTATCGAGCCCGAGATCCCGGCGCACAGGTAGAGCTTGGGCGATATCGTCTTGCCGGACAAGCCTATCTGGTGCGGGTATGCCAGCCAGCCGCGGTCGACAGCGTCCCTGCTCGCGCCTACGACTCCGCCCAGATACCCGGCCGTCTCCCGTAAGAGCGAGAAGTTTTCGGCCTTCTTCATGCCGCGTCCGCCGGCCACGACCACGTCCGCTTCCTCGAGGTTGACGAAATCCGCGACATCCGTGCGGTAGCCTTTTACCTTGACCCGCGCTTCGATGTCCCGCTCGCCTACCGGCACGGCGATTATCTTCCCGACCCGCTCAGGGTTTATCGGCAGCGGCCTGCCCGATTTAGGCCGGACTGTCGCCATCTGCGGGCGGTGGTCCGGGGTCTTTATAGTCGCCATTATGTTGCCGCCTATCGCGGGCCGCGTCTGCAGGAGGTTCCCGGTACCTTCTTCGATATCGAGTTCCGTGCAATCGGCGGTCAAGCCCGCCCGAACGCGTATGGCGAGGTAGGGCATAAGCGTGCGTCCTGTCGAGGTGGCAGCGGCCAGGATCACGCTCGGCTGGTATGTTTTCACTAACCCGGCGAGCACCTTGCCGTAGCTCTCGCAGACGAAATCCGCCAGCCTGGGGTCCTGTATCGAATACACCTCGTCGGCGCCGTGTCGTACCAGATCTTGCATCGCATCCTGCCCGACCCCGTCGCCTATCACAACCGATGCGAGCTTGGTCCCGAGCTTGTCCGCCAGCTTGCGGCCCCACCCCAGAAGCTCGAATGATACTGGCTTGAGCTTCCCCTCGAATTGTTCTGCTATTGTCCATACGAAACTCATGCGCGTTTTCCTTTCACACAAGTTCCCTGGATTCCAGGAACTCAATGAGGCGGTCGACCGCGGTGACGACCGTCTCCTCGCTGTCGGCTTTCACTATAGACCCGCCGCGCGTCACCTTCGGCGTACCGATCTTGACGACCTTCGTCGGCGAACCCTTCAAGCCGAGGAAGCTCTGGTCGACGTCCATCGAGACGGAATCGTAGACGGGGACGACCGCGGCCTTCGAGCGTTTTTTCCCGTTGAGGGTAGGCAACCTGGGAACGGCTATCTCCTTGACGACCGTGATCAGCGCGGGCAGGGAAAGCTCGACTATCTGGTAGCCTTCCTCGACCAGGCGCTCGACTGTGATATTGCCGTCCGCAACCGAGTCGATGCGCGCCACGTAGGTCGCCAGCGGGACGTCGAGCCACGAGGCGATTCCCGGCCCTACCTGCGCCGTGTCGCCGTCGGTGGCGCGCTCCCCCGCGACGATAAGGTCGAAACGGCCGAGTTTCTTGATGGCCTGGGCTATCGTGTACGACGTCGCCCAGGTGTCCGAACCGCCGAATTTCCTGTCGGATACGAGGATGCCGGCGTCGCAACCCATAGCCATCGCCTCGCGGATTGCCCTTTCGGCCGGCGGCGGGCCCATCGATAGCACTGTCACGGTTCCTCCGTGCGCCTCCTTGAGACGTATCGCGGCCTCGATGGCGTACAGGTCGAGCGGATTGACCACGGTCTCGACTCCGGCGCGGATCATGGTTCCAGTTTCCGGATCCATCTTCACGTTGCCCGTTTCGGGGACCTGCTTTATTGGAACGACGATGTCCAAAGGCTTCCTCCTGGATTCAAGTCTGGGATCGTAGCTGATCATGTCTGGGTAGTCAACGCGGGAACCGCATGGCTCGAGCCGGCAGGCGGCGGAAGCCTAAGACTGGAGGCGTATCGCTTCGAGTACGTTGCGGATCGAATCGCTGGCGATCGGTTTGGTGAGGAAGGCTGCCGGTTCGACCTCGGCGGCCCGTTGACGCGTGGCGATGTCATCGAAGGCCGTCGTGAATACGATTGGCGTGCCGAATCGGTCCCGGACGATATGGGCGGTTTCTATACCATCCAGCTCCCCGTCCATCCTGATATCCATGAATACCACGTCCGGATGGTTGCGCTCGACGCTCTCTATGCACAGTTCGCCCGATGCGCAAAGATCCCGAACATCGTGGCCCAGCTTTTTCAAGACCGATGATAATCCGAGGGCAATAATGCGTTCGTCCTCGGCGATTACAACTCTCACCAACTACTCCTGATTGCGGATTCCTTACCCAAGTATATACCGTTACTCGAGTATGATCCAGCGGGCCGGACACGCATCCATGGTCTTTCTTGACCATGGTCTCCACGAGAGTATAGATTGAAATACGAAGTCTGGCATTTCACCGAGGAACATTGATGAATATCCTTGAAGTCCGCAGCCTCACCCTGATAAAGGACTGCAAGTCCATTCTGTCTGACGTGTCCATCGATATTTGGGATGGCTACGTACACGCGCTCATCGGCCCGAACGGGGCAGGCAAGTCTACGCTGGCGCAGACTATAATGGGCTTGCACGGCTATCGCGAGCACCAGGGCGATATTTTTTTCGAAGGGAGATCGATCAAGGATCTGTCGATCGACCAGAGGGCCCGCCTCGGGATGACTCTAGTGTTCCAGGAACCCGCGCGCTTCGAGGGCCTCGGGGTAAGGGATTTCATCCTCGCGGGGGCAAGGGACAAGGGCCAGGCCACTGTGGATCGCTCGCTCGAGGTCGTCGGGCTCGACCCGGCGCGGTACCGGTCAAGGTCGGTGGACAAGACACTTTCCGGAGGCGAACGCAAGCGCATCGAGCTGGCGTCCGTCTTCGCGATGAAACCGCGACTTTTGTTGATGGATGAACCCGACAGCGGCGTCGACATCGACTCGGTACAGCACATTTTTACCGTGATAAAGGAATTGAAGCGCGAAGGGGCCACTGTGCTCCTCATAACGCACAGCCCCGAGGTGCTCAAGCAGGCCGACCACGCGTTTCTCCTGTGCGCGGGCCAGGTCGTCGACAAGGGCACGATGGAGAGCATGTACGACTATTTCAACGGCCACTGCGCACCATGCAACCATGTCGGCGCGCCTTTGATGGACAAGGAATAAGCGATGAGCCAGGAAACCATTGCTGCAGTCGGTCCGGAGGAACGCGAAGCGTTGGTCGCGGAACTGCTCGCGTCAATCAAGCATTCCCACTACGGCCCGGACGAGGCCCATGTAGAGATCCACGGCAACGAGGTTCTCGGGGTACACCTGGTCGAGGGCCTCGAGGTCGTATCGCGCTCGCTTCCCGACGGCGTCGACGTCGCTATCAGGGTGAGGAAGGGCGTGACAATCGCCAAACCCGTGCATTTCTGCTTCGGCATCCTGCCCGAACAAGGCGTGCAACGCATAGTCTCGCGGACCGTGATAGAGGAAGGCGCCCACGCGCGGTTCATGGCCCACTGCACCTTCCCGAACGCCGTCGACGTCAGGCATACGATGGAGGCGAGCATCTCCGTAGAGGCGAACGCCTCGCTTTCGTACCTCGAGCGTCATGTTCACGGCCCAGAAGGCGGACTAACGATAGTGCCGGTCACCCGCGTGACGGTCGAACAGGACGCGCGCTTCAGCACCGAGTTCGAGCTTATCGAAGGCGCGGCCGGCGTTATAGAGCTCGATTACGCGGCCGTCTGCCACAAAGGAGCGGTCGTCGACATGAAGACGCGCGTCTACGGCAGGCTTAAGGACCGCATACGCATTCGCGAGGCGGCCACCCTCGAGGGCGAGGGTTCGGTCGCCGTCCTCACAAGCCACATAGCGCTCAAGGACGACGCGTACGCCAACATCGAGAACGAGATAGTCGCCAACGCGCCTTTCTCCCGTGGCCATGTCGACTGCAAGGAAATCCTGCAAGGACGCGCGCGCGCGCGCGCGGTGCCGGTCGTCGTTGTCAACGACACAAGGGCCCACGTGACCCACGAAGCGGCGATAGGCTCGGTCGATTCCAGGCAGCTCGAGACTCTCCTCACCCGCGGGCTCGACGAAGACCAGGCCACCGACCTTATAATCAAGGGCCTGTTGTCGTGACAGGGACGGCCGGAAAGGCGTGAATATGTCCGCTTCATCGTACAACGTTTCAGATTCCATAAGGGCGGACGCGGCGCGCATCATCGAACTCGGCGAACGGTTCCGCGCGATGCCGGAACCGGGTTTCCGCGAGTTCAAGACCGCCGAGCTCGTAGCCGGGGAACTCATGGCGGCGGGCGCGACTGTCGAGACCGGCCTGGCCGTGACAGGGGTGAGGGGTACGATCGGCCCTGCAGACGCGCCCGAAGTCATCCTCGTGGCGGATATGGACGGCCTCCTTACGGCCGGCTTGCCAGGGAGCGCTCCGGGGGAGACCCGCAGCGGTATGGCCCATTCCTGCGGCCACGGAGCGCAGATGGCTGTGATGCTGTCGGTGTTCCGCGCGCTTGCTCTCAGTGGCATCGCGGAGAGGGAAGGTATGCGCTTGGTATTCCTCGGCGCTCCCGCCGAGGAGTACAACGACCTCGATTACCGGCTTGCCTTGCGGGAGAAAGGCGCCATCCGCCTTTTTTCCGGCAAGCAGGAACTCATACGGCTGGGCGCGTTCGAGCGGGCCGCCGCGGTGCTCAAGTACCACTCGATGTCGGACGAGCCGGGGCGGATCGCGACTGTCAACGGTACGCTGAACGGGTTCATGGCCAAGCGGGCCACCTTCCTCGGTGTTCCGGCGCATTCGGGCGCGTGGCCCGAGCGCGGCGTCAACGCGCTCAACGCGGCGATGGTCGCGCAGGTGGCCATCCACGCGCAGCGCGAGACATTCCGCGACGACGAGCATATCCGCGTGCACCCCATCCTCCGCGAGGGCGGCTCGGTGGTCAACACGGTGCCGGAGCGGGCGGTGATGGAGACCTACGTCCGCGGCTCGAGCTTCGACTCGATAGCTTCGGCCGCGGCCAAGGTCGACCGGGCGCTGGCCGCCGGGGCAGTCGCGGTGGGGGCCAAGGTGCGCATCGAGAACCTGCCAGGCTACCTTCCGTTCCGGCCGTCTCCCGCGCTCGGCGAATACCTGGGCCGCGCAGCGCTCGCCCACGTCGAGCACGCTCTCGTCGATTTCGCGGACGCGTCGTTCGCGTCCGACGACATAGGCGACGTCGCCTCGGTCGCGCCGACCTTGCAGCTCGGTTTCGGCGGATTCCGCGGCACTATCCACGGCGCCGACTTCCATCCGTACGACACCGACAGAGCCTACATCATGCCGGCGATGATACTCGCCGACACCGCCGTCTCGCTTATGGAGAACCATGGAGAGGGCGCCCTGTCCGCGAAGGCCGCCTTCGAGCCGCGCTGGACAACCGGTGCGTATATCGACGCTGTCGAGTCGTTCTTCTCGGACAGGACCTTATACTGGGATCCAAGCAGGGCCTGAGAAGGTGCGAAGGCAGGAGATCGCAACTCCCTGCCAAGCATGTCGCAAGCCACCGCCGGGGCGCTTTCCGAGCGGAAGGACTCCGGAACGGGACTTCCCTCAAGTCATGCCTGTATTGAATACCGCCATTGACAAAAACAGACCGAACGGTCTTAAATATACCCATGAGTAAAGGGGAAAAAACACATAAGCATATCGTGCGTGAAGCCAGTGGGGTATTCAATCGTTTCGGCTATGGCGCCACGCCTGTGTCGGCGATAATGTCCGCTACGGGAATGAAGAAGGGCGGCTTGTACAACCAATTCCTGTCGAAAGAGGAGTTGGCCGTCGAATCGTTCCGATTCAACGTCGCTACCGTGGCGGATTTCCTGAGGGCTACGATCGAAAGTACTGACGATCCCATGGAACGATTGCGCCGTCTGCTCGGCGCCAGCCTTTTCATAGCGGAAGGCCGCGTCGTCCCCGGCGGGTGCCCGGTCTTGAACGCGGCTGTCGAATCGGACGATGCCATCCCCGTCATGAGGAAGGAAGCGGCCAGGAGCGCCCGCAAGGTTCGTACCTTCATACGGTTGCAGATAGACGCGGCGCGGGACGCGGGGGTGCTCAGGCGAGATGTGGACAGCGGCCAGCTCTCGTATTTTTTTCTCGCCTCGCTCGAAGGTGGCATCATGCTAGCCAAGCTTCACGGCGTCCCGGATCCGCTGGAAGCCGTGATCCACAATCTGAATGCCATTATCGATACGCTGGCGACTGACGGAGCCGGCAGCAGGAAAATACATTGAGTGCAGCGTTTCGCCGCGTAGCCGTCACAACGGCGTACTGGTTTTTCCAGAGGATAGGGAGAGTGTCATGATAGTGGACAACTTTGATGCAATCGTCGCCGATGCGGACTATTCGTCGTTCTTCGACGATACGGAATTCCAAACCACGTTTACGGGAATCGATCTCCCGCCGCCGTGCTTTTTATCGTCGGGTGCCAAGATCGTCTCGTTCCGGGCCGGCGACTACATCCTGCTTGCTTTCCCCGTTCAGCCCCATCAGACGAATCCCATCGGGACGCTGCAGGGCGGTATCCTCTGTAGTTTCTTCGATGACGCCTTTGGTTCCTTGTCGATCGCCTCGCTCCGGCGGCCTTGCGTTTCCATCGGTATGTCAGTCAATTTCATTCGCGCGGCGAGGCCCGGCGATTCAGTCTTGATTCGCGCCGAGTTTAGATCCAAGGGCCGAGACGTTCTGCAGCTCTCAGCCGAGGCCGAGAACGGAAAGGGCAAGACGATTGCCACGGCTATCAGCAGTCTTAGCGTACAGTCGTGATAACCGAAATAAAAAAAACGAGGCGGTATCGGCTTATACCGTCTTCCTTTGCAGAACCGCCAACTCGCCCGAACAGCGCCTGGCGATTTTTAGCATGTCGGCCTTCACCTCGTCCTCGTCGAATCCCGTGATGCGCCGCTCGTCCATGACTACCTTGCCGTCGACTATAACGGTCCGCACGTCGTGCGGCCTCATGCCGTATACCGCAGCGGAATACCAGTCGTACACAGGCTGCATTGTCCACGACCGCGCGTCGACGATCTGCAGGTCGGCGCGCTTGCCTTTCTCGAGCGAGCCGGTGCGGTCGCCGATTCCGAGCGCTTCCGCGCCGCCGAGGGTCGCCGCGCGCAGGGCCTCGCGCGCGGTCAGCACATCGCGCCTACCGGCGAGGACCTTCTGGAGCTTCGGGTAGAGTCCGACCACGCCTTGCATGTCCATGCCGTTGCCTGATATCGGGCCGTCGGTGCCGAGCCCGACGCGGACGCCGGCTTGAGCCATCATCATCGCCGGGGCGATGGGCCTGCCAGCCTTGGCGTTGGAAACCGGGCAGTGGGCGACTGAAACGCCGCGTTCCGCGAGCAAACGGGCGTCGGCTTCGTCGACGAAGATCGCGTGGATGGCGAGCAGCCCCGGCCACAGGAGCCCTATCGAGTCGAGGTAGCGGGCGACCGAGCCGTGCGAGGCCTTGAAGCGGGCGGCCTCGTCGGCGGTCTCCGCGACGTGCATCAAGAGCGGCGTCCCGAGGCGATCGGCCTCACGGCGCAGCAGCGCGAGGTGCTCCGCGTCCACGGTGTACGTAGCGTGCGGCGCGAAGCAGGCGGAGACAAGATTGTCGCCCGCCCAGTCGGCGGCGAAGCGCCGTGCGCGTTCCATGCCGCCGTAGGGCAGGGCCGCGTCGGGGGCCGGAAAGTCGACGACCGTCTGCCCGAGCAACGCGCGCATTCCAGCTTCCTTTGCCGCGCGGGCGACCTCCTCCTCGAAGTAATACATGTCGGCGAAGGTCGTCGTTCCGGAACTCAGCATCTCCGCGAGGCAATACCGGGACGAGCGGTATACCAAATCGGCGTCGACCAGGAGCTTCTCCATAGGGAAGATGTAGCGGAGCAGGCGATCGCGGACGTCGTCCCCGGCGCTCCTGAAGGCCGCCATCGGCACGTGGGTGTGCGTGTTGACGAAACCGGGAAGGACCAAGCGACCGCGGGTGTCGATCTTGCTTGCCGCGTCGAAGGCGCTCGCGGGAACGTCGTCCGCGCCGGAAACGCCACCCTCCGCGAAGCCGACGCTCGGCCCTTTGGCGGGCCCGACGCCGACAATCGAGTTGCCACTTATGGCGACGTAGCCGGGGTCGAATATCCTCCCGCGCCCGTCCATCGTGACGACGGCGGCGCCCTCGATGAGGATATCGCAGTTCATCGGGCTTGTCCCCCCGCCCCGCCCGCGATCGGAATGGCAGCGGCTGTACCTGTCTTGGCGAACAACGCCAGCTTGCGGGCCGCTTCCCGCTTGTCGCGCACGAGCGTGACGATTATGAAGCCGACTATCGTCACGGCGTACGGCAAGGCCTGTATAAGTTCCGGCGGCAATCCGACGTTCTGGAGGAATGTCGCCAGCGCGTCGGTCAACCCGAAGATAAGCGCGGCGAAAATCGACCCTACGGCCGTACCCCCGGCGACGACCTGCGCCGCGTTCGCGACGTAGCCCCTGCCCGCTGCGATGCCCGAGGTGAAGTTCGAGGTGTAGCCCATCGAAAGGAAGCAGCCGGCGAGCCCGGCGAGTACGCCGGAGACCGTCAGCGCGAAGAACTTTACCCGCTCGGGCGAAATGCCGGCGGACCTGGCTGCCTCGACGTTCTGGCCCGTCGCCGAGATGCGCCTGCCTATCGTCAGCTTGTTGAGGATTATGTGCACGACGACCACGGCGACGATCGACAGGTACACTACAAGGTTCTGGCCGGAGAACACCTTGCCTAGCCACGGAATGTCCTTGATCAGCGGCACCTGGATGAAAGGGAGGGTCTTGCTCGACAGGCTCGAGCTTATGCCTTTGTCGCCTGTCAGCGAGAACAGCACGAATACGGTGCCGCCGTGCGCTATAAGGTTGAGCGCGACGCCGCACAGCACCGCGTTGGCCTCGAGCTTGATCGCGAAGAACCATAGAATCCAGCAGACCACAGTCGCTGCAATGATACCGAAGGCGAGGCCCACCCATACGTTTCCCGACGCGGCGCTGGCAATCACCCCCGCGAGCGCGGCCCACAGCATCGCGCCTTCGAGCGCCATGTTCTTGATCCCCGCCTGCTCCGTTATGACAGCGCCGAGCGTAACGAGGAGTATAGGCGCCGTCGATCGCAGCACTATGAACCAGTAGTTGGAGGAGCCGAACACTCCCGCTATGAATTCGAGCATCACAGCGCTCCTTCCGCACGGGCTGGGACCGGGCCGTCCTTGGCCGAGCTGTCCGATGCCAGGGCCGTCCGGCGCAGCCGCCTGGCCTTGAACCAGTTGACTATCCTGTCCGAGGCCAGGATCAGGATTATAAGGCCCTGGAGCAGGGTTATGAACTCGAACGCGACGTCGCCGCGCCTCGACATGAAGTCGGCGCCGACTCGCAGGTAGGCGAGGAACAGCGCCGACAGCGGAACGAATTTCGGGTTCTTGCGCGCGAGCATCGCGACTATCACCCCGTCCCACGCGTACGACGGGTTCATCTGCCAGATGAAGGCCTTGTACAGCCCGGACATCTCTATGGCGCCGCCGACGCCGCCTATGAATCCGGAGATGAAGTGGGTATACATAACGACAGTCGATACCGAAATGCCGGCGTATGTCGCGAACTTCGGGTTGGCACCTATCATCCGAATCTCGTAGCCCCACTTTGTGCGGTAGATGAACAGCGATACGAGAACGACGAAGGCCGCCGCGACGAAGAAGCCCCAGTGCAGCTGCGTCTTCTCGACGAGCCTCGGCAGTATGAAGCTCTTCCTGAACGGCAACGAGGCGAGGATGGCCTGGTCGCGGTCGCGAAGGAAGTACAGGATTATGAAGCTGCCGAAGAAATAGAACACGTAGTTGAGCATCAGCGACGATACGAGTTCGTTCGCCCGCCACTTGATCTTGAGTATCGCGGGCAGGAGCCCTATCACGCCGCCCGCCAGCCCGGATATAAGCATCGCGACGAAGGGGTGGACGACCGGAGGCAGCGCGACGTGGACGCCGACCGCCGTCGCTATCACCGCCCCCATGTAGAACGACGAGTCGATGATCAGCGACATGTACTTGGCCTGGTAGATTATGCACAGCGCGAGCCCGGTGAACGTGATCGGGATCATCGATATCATTGTGTAGTAAATGTTGTATTTCCGCAGCACCGGTCCAAGCAGGAAATTCTTTGTAGACTGGACCGGGTCCTTGCTGACGATGAAAATGAGCGCGACGCCGACCGCGACCGAAAACAGCACGGCGAGCAGGGTGACGAGCACCGGCTCGAGCTTGTCGCGTTCAGTGAAGAACCGTTTGACGGCTTGCGACGGGCTCCTTGTCCTCTCGGAATTATCCATGGATGACACCCCGTATCTCCTCTTCGTCCTGTCGCTTGAGGCCTAGCATGTAGAGCCCGAGTTCCTTGTCGGTGACGGCCGACGCATCCGGGAAATACGCGACTATCCTGCCGTCGCTCATCACGACGAGGCTGTCAGACAGGGACATCACCTCGGTGAGGTCGGACGACACGAGAAGTATCGCCTTGCCCGAGTCGCGCATCTGTACGATGAGCTTGTGGAGGAACTCAATTGCGCCGACGTCTACGCCCCGGCTCGGCTGGGATACGAGGAGGATGTCCGCATCGGCGGTGAATTCCCTGCCGACTACGACCTTCTGCATGTTGCCGCCCGAGAGGCTCGCGACCGTCTGCTTCTCGGAGGCGCAGCGGATGTCGAAGCGGGAGACTATTTCCCTGGCTGTCCTTCCCATCGCGGCCCGACGCATGAAACCCGAGCTCCGGGTGTACGCCCGCGTGGCGTAGCGGTCCGCGAGCAGGTTGTCCTCTATGCTCGCCGGCAGGGCCGTGCCTACGGTCATCCTGTCTTCCGCGACGTGCGCTATGCCGGCCTTCCTCATGCGCTTCGGCGAGGCGTTGGTGACGTCCACTCCCTTGATACGGACGCTGCCAGTAAGCGTTCGCTCCAACCCCGCGAGTATGCGGACGAGTTCCGACTGGCCGTTGCCGTCGACCCCCACCACGCCGAGCACCTCGCCCGAGCGCAGCGAGAACGAGACGCGGTCGACCATCGTCACGCCGAAGTCGTCGACGAACGACAGGTCGCTCGCCGTCATCACTGTCGCGCCGGGCTTCGCCCGAGCCTTGTCGACCGTCAGCTTGACTTCCCTGCCGACCATCTCGTTGGATATCGCCTGGTGGTCGATGTCGGCGATGTCGTGGGTGGCTATCATCCTGCCGTCGCGCATGACGCTGACGCGGTCGCACAGCCGGAAGACCTCGCCGAGCTTGTGGCTTATGAATACTATAGTGTGGCCGTGCGCGCGCAGTTCCTTGAGCTCGACGAACAGCTCGTCCGTCTCCTGCGGCGTCAGCATCGCCGTGGGCTCGTCGAGGATGAGAACGCGTGCGCCGTGGAACAGCGCCTTGAGGATCTCGAGCTTCTGGCGCATCGAAACCGACACATCGACGACGCGGGCCCTGGCGTGCACCTTCAAGTTGTACTTGGCGGCGAGCGACTCGGTAATCCTCACAGCCTCCTCGAAGTCGAAGAAGCGCGCGCGCCGGCTTTTCGGCTCCTTGCCCAGCACGAGGTTCTCGGCGAGGCTCAGGGCGGGCACGAGCATGAAGTGCTGGTGCACCATGCCTATTCCCGCCTCCATCGCGGCGTGGGGCGAGGCGAAGGAAGCGCTTTTGCCGTCGAGGAGCAGAGTACCGGAGGTCGGCGCCTCCGCCCCGTATATCTGCTTCATCAAGGTCGATTTGCCCGCGCCGTTCTCGCCGACCAGGCCGTGGATCTCGCCCTCGCGCACCGAGAAGTCCACCCGCTTGTTCGCCACCGTGCCGTTGTCGTACACCTTCGTCAGGGCGATGGTTTGCAGTATGTTGTCCGACGTATCGACCTCCGTTTAATGAAAGCCCGGAACGGATCATCCGTCCCGGGCTTTGTTTCCGATTCTTCCGAGCTCGGCCGGAGTTTACAGCTTGGCCGCGTTCACGGAGTCGCGGAGCGCGTTGATCTGGTCGGCGCTCATCGAGAAGGCTGACGGTATAGTCACCTTGCCCGCCTTGATTTCCTTTATGATGCCGTCGAGCTTCTTCTGCACGGCTGACGGGATCGCCTTGTTGAACGGCGCGTAGCCGATCGCGCCTTCCGCGGCTCCCACGTATATCTTCTTGCCGCCAAGCTTCTCGCCGCCGAGTATGCTTACGACAGCGTTGTACAACGTCAAGTCGACGCGCTTCATCGTCGAGGTGAGGATGAGCCCCGCCTTGGCCGGCTCGTTGCCGAAGAGGGATGCCTGGTCGGTGTCGACGCCGATCGCGTACCTGTCAGTCTCCACAGCCGCGTCGAACAGCCCGAGTCCCGCCCTGCCTGCCGCGTGGTAGATCACGTCGGCCTTGTAGGTGCCGAACTGCAGGAGCGCCTGGTCCTTGGCCTTGGCGGTATCGGTGAACGAGTTGACGTAGTTGTAGACTATCTTGATGGCGGGGTCGGCCTTCTGCGCGCCGGTGATGAAGCCTACGAGGAAGTCGTTGATGCCGGTGATGTCGCGGCCGCCGAGGAAGCCGACGATGTGCTCGGGGTTGAGCCTGTGGTCGCCCTTGAGCTGGGTCATGAAACCGGCGAGGGCGCCGGCGAGGTAGCCGGCTTCGGAGTTCTTGTACATTATCGAGTGGACGTTCGCGATTTCGCCCTTGATCCAGCCGTCGTACATTACGTACAGCGTGTCGGGATATCGCTCGGCGACTTCCGAGACCGCGTTGTTGAAGTTGTTCGAGCAGAGAACGATGTCGTAGCCTTCCGCGCCCGCGTCCTCGAGGGCCGGCGAGTACTTGGCGGTATCGGCGCCGAGTTCGGTGTACTTGGTGACTACCTTCGATCCGAATTTCTTCTGGATCATGTCGAGTCCGGCCTTTGCCGAATCATTGAAGCCCTTGTCTCCGAGCGAGCCGGAGATCAAGAGGAATACTGTCGCCTTCTTGGACTGGGCGTAGACGGGCATGCTCGCGGCCAGCGCGAGCATGATAAGGGAAATTGCGAGCAACTTCTTCATAAGGTTCACTCCTGGGACGAGCGGCTAAAACGTGCCATGCCGGAACCCGGCAAGGATAGGGGATACCGGATTGTTCAATATAACACCGATATTGTCAATTATAGATTGAAAAAGGCTTCTGACTCCTGCCCGGCCCCTGTCCCGGCTTCGGGAGCCTCGGCGCGGGGAGACCTGGAGGCCATCCATTCCCTCAAGTCAGGCAACACCATGGCTACGAGTTCTATCAATTCCGTGCCCGTTTCCTGTTGGTATCTCGAGAGGATGAAGTCGACTAGTTGGTGGTCAAGGCTCTCGTCCATCAAGCTCGCGTGAAGTTCCGCGAAGGTGCAGGCACGCGTCTCCTTGTCGACTTTGAGCGTAATCATCGAAGCGCTTCCCGGGCTCAGCGCCTTCTTGAGCGAACTGGCCGTGCGGGGTTCCTCGCGGTAGAGGAACAGCAGGTCGAGGATCGAGCCGAAGCGCTCCTCCTCGTCGTTCGATACAACCTGCGGGATTATCTCTTCCAGGTCCCTGCGCCGGAGGGCGATGATCTTCCTGTATTTGCTGCTGCCTTCGATGAAGCCGGCGACGAGGTCGGACCAAATCTTGGCCTGCACTATGCTTGGCACGCCGAGCATGGTACCCAACGGCGCGAATGCCGTCGCGAACGGCCAGGCAATGACGCTCCTGAAGAAGTTGGCGCGCACGACCTTCCTGTCGAAGCCGCGCAGGGTGTTGTGCGCCGCGAGGTAGAGTCCGTTGGCGAACGATATGAAGAAGAATTTGACTGTGTTGAACATGACCCCGTCGACGGGCCCTGGCCAGTATGCGTCGAAGCGCGCCTTGACAAGTCCCAGTATTGGCACCGAGAAACCAGTCCAGAACAAGGACCTGGCCACATTGCCGAAGTTGACGCTCTTCAGGTTCCAGCCGCTGAGCCGGGTGCCCCTGCCCGCGACCAGGTCGGCTATCGAATTCCGGAAACCGGTGATGGCCATCCACAACAGCGCGTAGTACGGTCCGATGAATCGTTCGGCCACGAAGAAGCCCGTGAGCGAGAATACGAGGTTGACAAGGCCGGGATTCATGTAGTGCCACACCCTGCCCGGGGGTATCATTGCGGCTTCGTTCTCCTCGTCGCTGTGATACCTGATCCTGTTGTCGCCGGCGGTCTCGGTTATTTTGCCCATGCTTATGATGACAGGCGCGGAGGCGACCTTCTCGGGATCGACCGGCTTGCCTTTAGCCTCGATCATTGCCGATATGTACGGCGGAAGCGCGATGTGGCGTTTTACGTACCTGCGGCGGTATCTGCCCTTGACTATGTCGGCCTGAACGAAACCCATCCCGGGTATTGTCCGGCTGCGCCCCGTGGAATCG
>CAZKJA010000009.1:21878-25100 GCA_964552925.1 uncultured Treponemataceae bacterium | reverse complement strand
AACACGAGAACCTTGCCGCCGGGGAACTGGCCGTCGAGGGCCATCTTCGCCACATCGTGGGCGGCGACGTCGACGCGCTTCATCATCGAAGTGAGCACGGCGGATTTGTCGCCGTAGAGCCCGTCTGAGTACTGGTCTTTGTCGACGCCGATGGCCCAGCGGACATCGCCCTTCTCGGAGCGTTCCTTGGCTTCCTTGATCATGCCGTTTCCGGTGCCGCCGGCCGCGTGGAAGATCACGTATGCGCCGGCATTATACTGTTTCTGCGCGAGAGCCTGTCCCTTGTCGGGGGCGCCGAAATCGCCGGCGTAGTCGACGAGAATTTTGGCTTCGGGGTACACGGCCTTGACGCCCTGCTCGAAACCTGCCTGGAAGCGCTCGATAAGCGGGAACTTCATGCCGCCGATGAAGCCGAGGGTCTTCTTCCCGTCGGCCTTGGCCTTGAGGCCGGCGACGACGCCGACGGGGATTGAACCCTGGTTTTTGGCTAATACGTCGCTTGCCACGTTCGGCTGGTTGACCACGGAGTCGATGATTAGGAGCTTCTGGGCCGGGTACTTGGTGGCGACTTCGCCTATGGCTTTCTCGAAGAGGAAGCCTGGCGCGACGATCAGGTCGAGCTTCTCGTCGGCGAAGGTGCTGAGGTTCGGCACGTAGTCGGCCTCGGCGGCTGACTGAAGGTATTTGTTGTCGGTTCCCTTGACGAGCTTGGTCTCTTCGCCGAAGCGGACGACGCCTTCCCAGGTGCCCTGGTTGAAGGATTTGTCGTCGATACCGCCGAGATCGGTGACGAGGCCGACCTTGAACTTGGGGGCTGCAGGGGCAGCGGGGGCGGCGGGCTCTTTTTTGGCGCAGCCGGTGAAGGCGATTGCCGCGATGAGCAACGTTGCGAACAGTGTTCGATACTTCATGCTTCTGTCTCCTTATGATATCCCGCATACCTTGCGGGATCGTGTAATATGATACTAAACCTTTACTACAATTGTGGCAAGCCGGAATTTGCATTCCATCGAAAGAACCCGCCTATTCGGGCAGCTCGCTGACGATGGCGACCCCGCTCGACGCACCGAGGCGGTCGGCTCCGGCATCGAGCATCTGGATGGCGTCGTGATAGCTGCGAATCCCACCGGATGCCTTGACCTTGAGCCTGTCGCCGACATTCTTCTTCATGATTCGCACATCGTCGGCCGAAGCCCCGCCCGTACCGAATCCCGTACTCGTCTGAAGGAGGTGTGCGCCTGCCCTCGCAGACGCCTCGCCTGCCTTCACCTTCTCGGAATCCGTCAAGTAACAGGTCTCTATGATCACCTTGAGCGTGGCCTTGCCGGCGGCTTTCGCGACCTCGCGTATGTCTTCCTCGACGAGCTTCCAGTTGCCGGCCTTGGCGGCGCCGATGTTGATCACCATATCGACCTCGTCGGCACCCTGCTTGACGGCGAGCGCGGCCTCGGCGGCTTTGATCTCGGTCGTGTTGGCGCCGAGCGGGAATCCTATCACGGTGCACACGAGCACCTTGGAGCTCGACAGCTCGCGGGCGCACAGGGAAACCCAACACGGGTTGACGCAGACGCTGGCGAAACCGTTGGATTTCGCCTCGACGCAGAGTTCACGGACCTGCTGTTCCGTCGCGATGGCCTTGAGCAGTGTGTGGTCGATAGTCCTGGCGATGCTCGCCTTTGTCCATTCTTTGGGCATGCTTCTCTCCTTCGATCTCAAATCTCGAAACGTCGTGCAAGGAATTCGCGTCGGGTCTCGACCAGTTCGACGAGCTCTTCGAGCATCGCCTTGTTGGCCTTGGCCGCGATGGGGAATATGAATCGTTCTGTCTCATCGGAATAGCGGCGTATGAACTCGGCGTCGGTCGTATACCCCAGCGATATCATGTTGCTTATCCGGTCGGCGCTCTTGAGCACCAGCGACCGGGCGCTTCCGTATTCAAGAATACGGGAAAGGAACATCTGCTTCGATTCGACAGGACGCCTCGTCACCTCGAGCACGAGTTGGTACACATCCTTGCTCTCATCATCGATCTCCAGTATCTGTTCCCGGTCGAATTCGGGGATATCCTCGATAAGGTCGTGGATGACGGCGGCCTTGAGCAACACCGAGTCTATGTAGCCGTAATCCATCAGGATGCCGAAGGTATCGATCTGGTGACGGAACATGTTGCCGCCGGAACGTCTGCGCTTGCCTATAAGCACGGTGGCGAGCTGGATATACGGGGCAAGGTGCATGTTCTTGAGGCGTATCATCTCCTCTTCGGCCATGGTCGCCGGCCGAGGAGCTTCGATCTCTTTCCGGATCGGCCGCCCCTTCCTGTCCACCCTGCCCCCTACGCCAAGTCAGCGATATAGCGCTCGAGCTTGGCAGTACGGATTTCCGCGTCCTTCAGTTTCTGGCGTTCCTTCTCGACGATGTCGGCGGGGGCGCTGTCGACGAACGAGACGGTGCCCAGCTTGGCCTTGGTGCGTTCGATGTACTGCCGTTCCTTGTCGGCCTCCTTGGCGAAGCGGGCGGCCAGCTGGACGGCGTCGACGGCCTCGCGGGCGTACACGTATACTTCGAAGCCGCGTCCCGCGAGAGACAGCACGCCGGCCGGCTTGGCCGACAGGAATTCCACTCCGGACGCATTGACGAGCAGCGACGCGAGCTCGGCGTTGCGCTCGATGAAGACGCCGCCGGCGAATCCTTCGTCGAATCGGACCGCGATGCGAAGCTTCTTCTCCGGCGCGATGCTGAATTCGCTGCGGAGGCTCCTGACAAGCGTGACAAGCTCCTTGAGCGATGCGGTATGGACATCGAGTTCCGGGTTGCGGCGAGCCGGTTCGTCAATCGGGTACGGCCTGACGATCAACCTGCCCTTGGCGTTGTCGCCCTTGGCATTAGGCAGCTTGCCGTATATCTCTTCGGTGACGAAGGGCAGGAAGGGGTGCAGGAGCGCGAGCGATTCCTCGAGCACCGACAGGAGGACGGTGACCGCCCTGTCCTTCTCGGCGGAATCCTCGGAACGGGTCGACAACTTCGTCGCCTCGAGGTACCAGTCGCAGAAATCGTTCCAGAAGTACTCGTAGACCGCGGTCGCCCCGTCGTTGAAGCGGTAGCTCGCCAGAGCCTCGCGCACCTGGATTGCGGCCGAGTTGAGCCGCTGCAGTATCCATTTGTCGGCGTCGATGAGAACGGGTGAGTCGACAAGTTCGCGGCCCTCGAGGTTCATCAGTATGT
>CAZKJA010000009.1:12775-21868 GCA_964552925.1 uncultured Treponemataceae bacterium | reverse complement strand
CTTGGAACCGAGCTTGAAGTCGTCCTTGTTTATAAGGATGTCCTGCGTCGAGGTGTAGAGGAAGGCGAGCGTGAACTTGAGCGCGTCGGCGCCGAACTCGTCGACAATCTCGAGCGGGTCGAGGCCGTTGCCCAGCGACTTTGACATCTTGCGGCCCTGCTTGTCGCGGACCAGCGTCGTCATGCACACGTCGCGGAACGGCACCTGGCCGGTGAACTCCAGCCCCGCCATTATCATCCTGGCCACCCAGAAGAATATTATGTCGAATCCGGTGAGCAGCGTCGTCGTAGGGTAGAACTTTCGCAGGTCGGCGGTCTCGGAAGGCCAGCCAAGGGTGCTGAACGGCCAGAGCCAGCTCGAGAACCAGGTGTCGAGCACGTCCTCGTCCTGGGTCAGCTCGGTCGACTTGCAGAACGGGCACTCCAGGGGTTCCTCGCGGGCGACGACGGTCTTGCCGCAATGAGCGCAGTGCCACGCGGGGATGCGGTGGCCCCACCACAGCTGGCGGCTGATACACCAGTCGCGGATGTTGGTCAGCCAGTTCTCGTAGGTGTTCTCCCAGCGCTGCGGGTAGAACTTGACCTCCCCGTTGCGCCAGGCAGCCAGCGCCTTGTCGGCGAGCGGCTTCATCCTGACGAACCACTGCTTGGACAGGTACGGCTCGACCATCGTGTGGCAACGGTAGCAGTGTCCGACCGCGTGCGTGATCGGGTCCTTCTTGATGAAGAGGCCGAGCGCCTCGAGGTCCTGCACGACGAGCTCGCGGGCGGCCTTCACCTTGAGGCCGCGGTACTTGGCGGGTACGTTGTCGTTGAGGCTGCCGTCGGGGGCGAGGATGTTTATCTGCGGCAGTCCATGGCGCTTGCCGACTTCGAAGTCGTTAGGGTCGTGCGCCGGCGTTATCTTGACGAGGCCGGTGCCGAAGGCGCGGTCGACGTAGGTATCCGCCACCAACGGGATAGTACGATCGGTAAGCGGCAGGCGGAGCATCTGGCCCTCGAGCGCCTTGTAGCGCTCGTCCTCGGGGTGGAAGGCGACGGCGGTATCGCCGAGCATCGTCTCCGGCCGCGTAGTCGCTATCTCGATGTAGCCGGGGCCGCCGGCGGGGGGATGCTCCAGAGGGTAGCGGATGTGGTACATCGCCCCGGCCTCGTCGGTATGGTCGACCTCGTCGTCGGAGAGCGCCGTGCCGCAGGACGGGCACCAGTTGACGAGGTACTCGCCCTTGTACACGAGGCCACGCTCGTACAGCGTGACGAACACGTCGCGGACGGCTTTCGAAAGACCCTCGTCCAGCGTAAAGCGTTCGCGGCTCCAGTCGCACGACGAACCTATCTTCTCGAGCTGCTTCTTGATGACGTCGTGGTGCTCGTTGGCGACCTTCCAGGTTTCTTCCACGAATTTTTCGCGCCCCAGATCGCGGCGGTCCACGCCTTTGGCCTTGAGTTTCTTCTCGACCACATGCTGGGTCGCGATGCCCGCGTGGTCGGTGCCGGGTACCCACAGTGTGGGTTCGCCGCACATCCTGTGGTAGCGGATGAGGATGTCGGGCATCGAGTTGTTGAGGCCGTGTCCCATGTGCAGGACGCCTGTGACATTCGGAGGGGGCATTACCATGACGAAGGGCTTCTTCCCGTTGGGCGCGGCAGGCAGGAAGTGTCCCTCCGCCAGCCAGGACTCGTAGATACGGTCCTCGAATTCCTTGGGGTCGTAGGCCTTGGCCAGTTCGACGGCTTTCATCGTATTGTCCTCCGGATGCATTTCGCGCAACGTCCACTGTACCAAAAAGCCTGAGTATATGCAAAGGCCCGGCAAAACGGCGCCGGCTTCGACAGGAACGCTAATAAAACATAGGGATTTTCACGATATATGAAGCAATGATCAATTCCGACAATGCCCTGAAAAACTATTGGGACATGCTCATAGCGCTGCTCGCGGTGGGCATAGGCATACTCATTCCCCTGTATATCGTGTACCCGGCGGCGGTCCCCTTCGTTCCGATGCTGTCGCTGTTCATGGCGATAGCGTGTACCCTCGACATCGCCATCGAGCTCCAGACGGTCTACCAGGTCAGCGGGACGCCCATTACCGCTCTGCGCGAACGGGCCGTCCGGTATTTCCAGGGCGGGATGATACCCGATGTCCTCGCCGCGGTACCGATCCTGTTCCTCCATGCCGCGGGGGCGATTCCTGGCGACATGCCCACGGCCTTGTATTTTCTTCCGCTCCTGAAATTGCTCAAGGTGAACAAGTCGGTACGCCGGGTAGGCGAGGCGCACATCAACCCGGCGATATTCCGCCTGCTCATGCTTGTGTTCTGGATACTGATGGCGGCCCACCTTATAGCCTGCATCTGGATACTCGTATCGGGGAATCCCGACGCTCTTGCCCCGCCCGACCGCTACATCAGGTCGTTCTACTGGACGATGACCACGCTGACTACGATTGGCTACGGCGACATCACCCCGCGGGGAAGCGCGCAGATGCTCTACGTCATCATGATAGAAATGTTCGGCGCGGCGATGTACGGTCTCGTCATAGGTAACATCGCGGGACTCATAGCGAACATAGACGTAGCCAAGAGCCAGTACCGGGAGAAGCTCGACAGGATCAACGCCTTCCTCAAGTACAGGAATATTCCCGATCACTTGATGAAGAAGATCAACCGTTACTACAGCTACCTCTGGGACACGAGGAAGGGCTACGACGAGATCGAGTTCCTGCACGACCTCCCGGCCGCCCTCAAGGAATCGGTCGCCCTCCACCTGAACAAGGAGATCATCGAGCGGGTGCCGCTGTTCGAGAAGGCCGAGCCCAGCCTTATACGCGACATCATCCTGCAGCTCGAACCGGCTGTGTTTACCCCGGGAGACTACATAGTCCGCGCCGGCGAGCTCGGCCGCGACATGTTCTTCATCAGCAAAGGCACTGTCACAGTCCTTTCGGCGGACGAAAAAATCACCTATGCCACGCTCAAGACAGGGCAGTTCTTCGGCGAGATATCACTGCTCCTCTCCATGCCGAGGACCGCGACGATCAAGGCCGCCGGCTTCTGCGACCTCTACCGGCTGGAGAAGGAGCAATTCGACATCGTCGTCGAACAGTACCCGGCCTTCAAGGAATCGATCCGGGTGCTCGCGGACAAGCGTCGCGAGGAGATCCTGGCAAAGGCTTCCCCGAAGCTCGCTCCCACCTGATCGTACGCGCGGTCGCCCCAAGCAAAGGAGACTTTATGGAACCCGTAGAAAAATACGTCCGGCTCCTCGTGAGGGTCGGTATCAACCTGCAGAAAGACCAGACGCTCGTCATAAGCTCCCCCATAGAATGCGTGGACTTCGCCCGTCTCGCCCAAGCGGAAGCCTACGGCTCGGGCGCCCGCGAGGTTGTAATGCGCTGGATCGACGAGAAATCAACCCGGATCACTTACGACTTGGCGCCTGATGACATCTTCGACGAGTACCCGGAATGGTCAAAGACGTTCTTCAACGGGTACGCTGATTCGGACGCGGCCTTCCTTACCATCATGGCCACGGATCCGGAACTCATGAAGGGTGTCGACCCAAAACGGATAAGCCGGCAGAACAAAGCCCGCGCCGCCGCCCTTGAACCGTACCGGTCGCGCACCATGAGCAACAGGAACGCCTGGTGCGTCGCCTCCGTGCCGAGCGCCGCGTGGGCCATGAAGGTCTTCCCCAACAAGACTGAAGCCGAAGCCATCGAAGCCCTGTGGGACGCGATATACAAGGCCGTCAGGGTGGATACCCCGGACCCGGTCAAATCATGGCGCGACCATCAGGCGGCGCTGAACGCTCGTCTGGCGGTGCTCAAGAAACACGATTTCGCCAGCCTGCGGTACGAGAACGGCCTGGGCACCGACCTGGTCGTCGCCTTGCCCAAGGGACACCAGTGGTTCGGCGGCGGCGATGAATGCTCCAAGGGCTATGTCTTCGTCGCCAACATGCCGACGGAAGAAGTCTTTACGATGCCGCACAGGGACGGCGTCAACGGCAAGGCGGTCAGCTCGATGCCGCTCAACTACAACGGCAACCTGATCGAGGGTTTATGGCTCGTGTTCGAGAAGGGCGTCGTCGTTGACTATGGCGCGCGAAGCGGCGTGCAGACCCTCAAAGAGCTGCTCGAGACCGACGAAGGCGCGAAACGGCTAGGCGAGGTCGCCCTCGTACCGTATGACTCACCCATCTCCAGGCTTGGCATCCTGTTTTACAATACCCTGTTCGACGAGAACGCCGCCTGCCACTTCGCCCTGGGCAAAGCCTATCCCACCTGCATAGCCGGCGGGGTCGACATGGACAAGCCGACGCTCCTGGCGGCCGGAGTCAACGACTCCCTCGTCCACGTCGACTTCATGGTCGGCAGCGCCGACCTCTCGATCACCGGCATCAAATCCGACGGTTCCGAGTTGGCGGTTTTCAAAAACGGGAATTTTGCTTGGCAATAAAGTCACCAATGAGATTTTAGTTCCTCGAACCTTGTGGTTTTCCGCGAAGAGTACTATGCCAAGTAGGACATGCATGTTTCCGACTACCACTGATAGTAGTTTTTATACGCAGCAACAAGGTTCGAGGAACTAGCTACGGCTTGGACGAAGCGCGGCTTGGGGCAAGGGTTTTGAGCGATGCAATATACTTGAGACTCGCCCCATCCCCCGGAACCTTGTCGAGCACTTCCTTGAACCAGGTACGGGCCTCGTCGAAGCGCCTGGCGTGCCATGCATCGACGGCGCGCTCGAAGACCGCGCGGGTCGCATCCTTTTGCGATCCGAGTTCTTCCGGATCGTCATCATACACCTCGAAGACCGCCACCGGTTTTCCTTTGTCGACGCCCCGCGTCCTGCCGACCTTGCGGACCCGGCATGAAGCGCTATCGTCCAGATCTGACAGGAAGCGCTCGCTGGCCGCGATTCCCAGATCGTATTCGGCCGCCAAATTTACGAGCCTGGAGCCCAGCTCGAAATCCCCCGAGACGACGGCCATGTCAATACGCCGGCCTTCGCCCACGACTCCCAACGCCAGGTCCCCGGAGTGCGCGCCCATGGCTATTCTGACAATTTTCCTGCCTCGATTTTCCCGTTCGATATTGTACGCCGCGATCTTCGATTGCATATCAAGAGCGCATCGTAGCGCCGCTTCAGCGCCATTATGGAACAGCGCGGCGAATCCATACCCTTCGTATCGGTAGACGAAGCCATCGGCAGCCTCAACCGAGGGAGCCACTCGATCGAGGAATTCGTTGATGAAGGCGAATACGGCGGCGGGGGTCGATGATTCAGGCATCCGCGAGGATTCCAGGATCGTGACGCACACGATCGCCATCTTTTTCGAGGCGGCATCGCCGAGCGCCACATCCTCGATCCGCTCCCGCTTGAAGAACGGCAGGATATCGGATGGCACCAAGCGTTCGGAGGCCCGCAATTCCGGGGGAAGCTCGGCGCGGGCTAGCTTCGCGACCGCCGTCCCGGAGCCACCGGAGTGTACGGACGAGGTCGGCATCCCCCTGGCAAGGGCGATCGACAAGCCGAACAGGAACAGGGGCAGACTTGTCCGCGCCAGCATCGCGCCCCCGATGAAGCCGTTGTACACGAGGATATCGTGCGCCGCAACCGAGATGAACGCGACTGTCACCAGACACAATGGAAAAGCGCCCGCGCGCCTGCGTGCTATAGCGATGACGAGCGGAACGACGGCCGCCAGGCCGACGAGCAGGGAGCCCGCCTGGTACCAGGGAAACACGAGCGAGACCTGCCTCGTCGGAGCAAGCATCGCCACGGCGGCGTAGCCGATCGACCCCACGGCAATGATCGCCAGGAGAGTCGCCGGAAACCTGCCGGGGATGGCGGCCGCGACGAGCGCGGCGGACAACACCAAGGCAACGGCCATCGACAGGTGGCTGAGGACGAAAAGCAAGCGCCATTCCATCCCGGGGTACATCGACATGATAAAATATTCGCCTTGGCATACGGTTTGCACGGCAAGTACCACGCATAGAAGGCCAAACCACAAAGCCGCCGTGGACGCCCGCCTCGCGGCGAACATTCCCAGGTACGCGGCTCCCATGGCCGCGATGACCCCGGCGATGAACACATCGTAAGCCACGGCGCGGGCGTGGCCCGCCGCGACAGAAGGGTAATCGCCGAAAACCACGCTGGACCGCGTGCCGCCCCTGCCGTCGGACCAGTTGGACGCGTGGATCACTATATCGACGACGCCACCCTGGTCCGCGAAAACCTGTGAGACTATTGAATCCCAGCCAGGCGCCTCTTCCGGAGCGCTTCTTCCGGGCCATCCGTGCGACTGTACGAGTTCCCCATTGACGTACACGGCGACCGCGCTGGTGAACGAGGAAGCCTTGAGCCCGTAGGCATGGCCGCCCGGCAGTCCGGCAAGCCTCAGGCGCCAGGTAGCATACCCCGTCTGTCCGACCCCTTCGAGGCCGTAGCCATCCCATACCGCCGGAAATGACGTGAACGCGTCGGGCAAGGGCTGGCCTCCGCTGGCGAACGAAGACGGGTCGATGAAGCGGTTCCAGTAGAACTCCCAGGCGCCGTCCAAGGATACCGGCATCCTTGTGTCGAACATCCTCATGTCGACGCTTCCTTCCTGGAACGGCGGAAGCTGTCCGGTTTTCACCGTGCACGACATCGCGCCGACCACGATGGCCACCACGATCGCGGAGTACGTAAATTTGGTCGATTGTGTACCTGTCAACATGATCAACAGAGCATATATCGTAATCCGGCAGGACGCAACACGCCTCGGGATTCGCGTCAGGCGACTGTAGTCTCGATCACGTCGGCATACCTTCTCGAGATTTCGAGAAAATCGTCCAGGCGTGAGAAAAGTATATCGACAAGTTCCGGTTCGAATGCCGTTCCCGAATCCTTCCTGAATAATTCGAGGACTTTATCCAGGGGCCAGGCATCCTTGTATATGCGCTTGTTGTACAAGGCGTCGAAGACATCGCATACCGCCACGATGCGGCCGGAGACGCTGATTTCGTTACCGGAAATCCCCCGCGGATATCCTTTGCCGTCCCAACGTTCGTGATGCTCGTACGCGATGACTGACGCGGCCCGCAAGAGGGGCCGTTTGGAAGAACCCAGTATATCGCGACCGACCACCGTATGACGCTTCATTATCTCGCGCTCCTCCATAGTCAGCGCACCTGGTTTGCCAAGTATAGCGTCGGGTACGGATATCTTGCCGACATCGTGCATCGGGGCCGCGGTTGTCAGTATCTCCACCTCATCGACTGACAGTCCGCTGGCTTGTGCCAGGATGCGCGCATACTCGCCGACCCTTACAACATGGTAGGCAGTTTCCTTGCTGCGGCTTTCGACGACCTCGGAAAGCGTCCACAGGAGTTCTTTCTGGGTCTTGGCCATCTCCTCGTTCAGTTCCCGCAACCGGTCCTGGGCTTCCGTTCTTTGCGCGACTTCCAGCCTGAGCGCTGCCGTCCTCTGGCGTACCCAGAACTCCAGTTCCTCGTTGTTGGCGGCCAGGTCGCGCGCATCGTTTTTTTGCCCGCTTATGTCGTTGAACACGAGGAGCTTCCAGTCGGTCGCGTGATCGCTCGCCGGGTTGGACGCGACGGTTACGCGATAGCTGCGACGGGGCACGCCATCCTGGTCGGGCAGGTCGAGTTCAGTCTCCGCTTCCGAATAGTCAAGCGCCGCGACTACCGACGAAGGCCACTCCGAGAATAATTTCCTGGCCGATTCGCCAATGGGATTCCCCACAGCCGTACCGAGCAGGGTCTTGGCTGCCGCATTGCAGTCGACGACATCATCGCCTTTATCCAGTACGAACACCGGGTCGAGAAGCGTATCCATCACGGCACGCCGCGCCGTCATGACCGACCCGAACAGCTTCTGGCTGAACAAGCCGTATGCGCAGACAAACGAACCTGCCGTGAACCAGAACGGGACAGTCGCGGTATACGAAGGAATCCCAAATCCTGCCATGTCGAAGGCGTAGCCGGTCAAGGGTAGCAGGAAGCCGATGAAAATATACAACGCGCCTTTTCGGCGTTTCCATTCGTTGTTGATGGAATGGCGCAAAACGATGACGGCCGCTCCCGCGATCATCATCATACCGTAAGCGTACAATGTCATCGCCAAGGCCGAACGCTCATGCCTGATTTCCGAAAACGGAAGGCCGGGCACATAGTCTACATTCGCGTACAGAATCGGTCCGAGTCCGAAAGCCACAGCGACGACGGCCGTCAAGGCGATTCCCACCGGCATATAAAGCAGGGCGCGCACGTGCGATGCCGGCCCCTTGTTCGACGGATCGACATACGCATAGGCAAACAGGATCATGCTTGAATCCAACGCCAGGAGGAGCGGATACCGGAGCGAGTTCCAGAAAATTTTCATCTCCCCGCCGACGGAAGCCAACTCGAGTATATAGACGACGATCCATGCCGTCTCCAGGGCCAATATTCCTATGAAGCGCCTGACTTCCTTCCTGTGCCAGGCGCTGATCGTGGCAGTAAGCGCAATTCCCAGGCTCATCGCCGCGGAGGCTGCATAGGGTATGATACCGCGGATTCCACCTGGAAGGTATGTTTGTATATCCACCGTACTACCCTAAGCCAAGCCGCCTTACAGCGCAAGTCAGGCAGTGCTGAAGGCCGCGCGCGCCGTTGTCGACTTCGCATTCACAAGCTATACTATATTCAGGAATAACGGCCGCCATGCATACGCGCCGCTCAATTCCGAGGAGGTCATTATGGCAGAGAAAAGCAAACAGCCCAAGGAACCCAAGAAAAAGCCGCAGAAAACGATGATGGAGAAACGCAAGGAGAAGCGCGATAAAGCCGCCACCAAACACGAAGAATAGCTTTTCTACGATAACGAGGCGTCTACTTCGTCAAAGCCCGGGAAGTTGTTCTCGGCGTACAAAAGTACGCCTTCAAACCCCTTCCCGGGCTTTTCCTCGTATCCATCCTCGTTATCGTAGAAAAGACATTACAAGGCGAGGCGTCTGCTTCGTCGAAGCCAGGGATGTTACCCTCGACATACAATAGTATGCCTTCGGGTCCCATCCGGGGCCGCGCCTCGCATCCATCCCC
>CAZKJA010000009.1:9493-12675 GCA_964552925.1 uncultured Treponemataceae bacterium | reverse complement strand
CGGCTTTCGGTGCCGCCGACATAACCTCCGGCATCGTGCTTCCAGATGATCTGGCCTCGACCGAAGTTGCCTGAGTCGCTTTGGAATCGAACCCGGTGGCCGCGCCGTTCGAGGTTCCGAAGGACGTCTTCGCCGAAGGAGCACTCGAGTTCGGCTTCCAGGGCCTTGATCCACTGCCAGCGGGGAGCATCGAGCGCCTGCTGGGGATTCATGCCGAAGTCGACGCTGTTCATCACCACCTGCAGGTGTCCTTGCGGTTGCATGAAGCCGCCCATCACGCCGAAGGGTCCTACCGCCCGCCCGTCTTTTGAGAGGAATCCGGGAATTATTGTATTGTACGGTCGCTTGCCAGGCATGAGCGCATTCGGGTGGCCTTCCTTCAGGCTGAAGCAGTTGCCTCGATTGTTCAGGGCTATGCCGGTTCCCGGCACTACGACGCCGGAGCCGAACCCCATATAGTTGCTCTGGATGTACGAAACCATCGTACCGTCGGAATCGGCGGTGCACAGGTAGACGGTGCCTCCGGGTATCGGGGTTCCCGACTTGAAATCCTGCGCCGTGCCTGTAATCAACGAGGCCTGTCGGCCCGCGTACGCCGGATCGAGGAGAGCCTGTACCTGTACCGTGACGAAGCGCTGGTCGGCGATATATGCGTGCGCGTCGGCGAATGCGAGCTTCATCGCTTCCAGCTGCCGGTGTACAAGCTCGGGGTCGTCGTGGTGCGTAGCCTTGTAGCCGCCAAGCATGTTCAACGCCATCAGAGCCGCGAGGCCTTGTCCGTTTGGGGGTATCTCCCATACATCGTAGCCTTTGTACGGTACCGAGATCGGCTGCACCCATTCAGGGGCAAAATCGCGCAGGTCGCCGGCTCGCAGGAAACCGCCTGTCTTCACGGCTGATTCGACGATCTGCCCGGCCAGCACGCCTTCGTAGAAATCCCTCGCGCCGCTTTCGGCTATGCGTCCGAGGGTGCGGGCAAGGTCGGGTGCGTGCCAGGTTTCGCCCGGTACCGGCGTGCGTCCGTCGTCGGCGAACACACGGAACCACTGCGCGAACACCGCGGGGTCGACGCCCGGAAAGCCTGCCGAGTAGCGCTGGTACGCCCGCTGCCAATACCAGGCGACGGTAAGCGATACGGCATGGCCTTCCGCGGCGATATTGATGGCGGGAGCGAGTGTGTCGGCCAAGGTGAGCCTGCCGCACTCGCGCGTCAATTCCGCCCACGCGGCCGGAGCGCCGGGAACCGTAACCGGCGCCCAACCCAAGGCCGGCAGACGGCCGTCCGCCGCACCCCACCCTTTCGCCCTGACAGTATCCAGATCAAGCGCGGCCGGGGCGGGCCCCGAGGCATTGAGTCCACGCAGGCGGCCGTCTTGCCAGACCAAGGCGAACGCGTCGGAACCGATGCCGTTCGAAGTCGGCTCGACAACCGTGAGGGCCGCCGCCGTCGCTACGGCGGCATCGACCGCGTTGCCGCCCTTCTTCAGCATCTCGAGCCCTGCCTGCGCCGCCAGGGGATGCGACGTACAGACCATCCCCCGCGCCGCGTACAGAACGTTGCGCCGGGAAGGATACGGGTTGTAGTACGGGTCGAAGGCCAGGTCCATGGGAGCCCCCTAAGGCGCTCAGTATGCGCAAGAGATGACATTTCGCCAAGCGACGCCGTGAGGGCTCGTCAACACCGCAGGCGCCCCGGGATCGACGAAAAAGCCCCGGAATTGCTTCCGGGGCCCCCGTAAAAAGAATCAAGACTACCTGTCAGGTATTAGTCGCTTAGTCCTTCACGTAGGTCTGGTCGACCCAGGTGCAGACCTCGTCGAACATGACGAGGGCTTCCTTGATCTCGTGCTCCTTGATGATAAGGGGCGGCGAGATGGCGACCATGTTCTCGTGCGAATAGGTGGAGAAGCCCTTTTCCTTGAGCTTGCCGACGATCTTGGCCATTATCTTGTCGGGGTCCGAGCCGTACTCGACTATCGGGGCGTTGGACTTGGAGCTCTTCTCGAACTCGACCATGCCGAAAAGGCCGATGACGCGGACGTCGCCGACGCAGGCATGCTTCGCCTTGATTTTCTCGAGCTCGGTCTTGAGGACCTTGCCCATCGCCTTGGAGTTCTCTATCAGCTTCTCTTCCTTGTACACGTCGAGGGTCGCGAGACCCGCCGCGCAGGCAAGAACATGGGCCTGGTAGGTGAGGCCGCACATCAGGACGTTTTCGTCGAAGTGCTTGGCGATCGCCTTGGAGACTATGACGCCGCCGAGGGGGACGTATCCGCACGTGATGCCCTTGGCGAAGGTTATGATATCGGGCTTGACGCCCCAGTGGTTGACGGCGAACTTCTCTCCGGTCCGTCCCCAGCCGCTCATCACCTCGTCGCATACCATCAAGATGCCGTAGTCGTCGCAAATCTTGCGGACGCCGGGGAGGTAGCCTTCGGGAGGTATTATCACGCCGTTGGAACCGGTGACGGTCTCGAGGAAGATGGCCGCGACCTTTTCCTTGCCTTCGTACAGGATCTGCTCGCGCAGCTTGGCGAGGTAGAACTCGGATGCCGCCTTCTCGCTCTCGAACTTGATCGGCTCGCGGTAGATGTACGGGTCGAAGAACTTGACGAGGCCGGGGATGCCCGGCTCCGACGGGAAACGTCGGCCTTCGCCGGTCAGGTTGGCGGCGCCGTAGGTGGCTCCGTGGTACGAGCGGTAGCGGGAGAAAATCTTGTTGCGGCCGGTGAACATGCGGACGATCTTGATGGCGTTCTCGTTGGCTTCGGCTCCCGCGTTGGTGAAGAAGACCTTTCCCATATTGTCGGGGGCCCACTCCTCGACAACCCTGCGGGCGAGTTCGGAGCGGACGTCGACGGCGTGGCTCGGGCCGATATTGCACAGCTTCGCGGCCTGCTTCTGGATGGCCTCGATGACCTTCTTGTTGCCGTGCCCGATATTGACGTTCACGAGCTGGGATGACATGTCATAATATTTCTTGCCGTCGGCGTCCCAGAAATAGATGCCTTCGGCCTTTTCGATTACGATCGGCTTGAGCGCGCCTTGGGCCGACCACGAATGCAGGTTGTACTTGAGATCCATAGCGCGAATATCTTCGCCAGCCATATCCTTCTCCTTTTGAAGTCACGCCGGGGGGTCGCGGCTTGAGCCGTTCCGACCCGAGCGCCAGGCCGGGCATC
>CAZKJA010000009.1:0-9483 GCA_964552925.1 uncultured Treponemataceae bacterium | reverse complement strand
CCTATTTGTTGAAGTCGCGGATCGAGGCGGGGAACAATTCCTCGTCGGTCGGTTGGTCGGAGGGCACAGGGTACGAAACCCAGGTGTAGTTGATCAGGTCCTTCCAGGTCACGTTGTGCGACACCGAGTTGTTGCCCCAGGTACCGCAACCGAGGGTCATCGACATCGGTATGCCGTTGGTCCACGCTCCTGAGTTGGCCAGGCACTGAGGCTGGTTGACCATGACGCGCGAGACCTTCATGCGCTCCGCGAGCTGCAGGACGCGGTAATCGTGCGTCGTATGGATGCCGCATGAGTGGCCGAGGCCCTGATACGCGATTATCCTCTCGACCTTGTCGAGCGCGTCCTCGAAGTCGTCGTACTTGTAGAGGGCGGTGACCACCGACAGCTTCTCCCCGGTAAACAGGTAGCCGGCGCCTATGCCGTCTTCCTCAACCATGAAGAACTTGGCGGTATCGGGGATCGATATCCCGGCGACTTCGGCTATCTTCTTGGGCGACTGGGCGACGATCAGTCTGTTGAGCGCGTGTCCGTCGGGCCACATCGCCTTCTCGAGCTTGGCCTTTTCGGGGGAACCTTTGGTAATCAGGTAGCCGCCCTGCTTCTTCATCGCCTCGACGAAGGCGCCGTAGATCTTCTCCTGGATGATGCAGGCATTCTCGGTCGAGCAGCTGGTCGCGTGGTCGAAGGTCTTGGAGCGCATTATAAGGTTGGCGGCGGAATCGAGGTTGGTCGAGCCGTCGACGATTGTGCAGACGTTGCCGGTGCCGACGCCGATGGCCGGGGTTCCGGAGCTGTAGGCGGAGAGCACCATCGGCGTGCCTCCGGTGGCGAGCACGAGGTCGACCTGCTTCATAAGCTCGCCTGAGCAGTCGATGCTCACGTATTCGGGTTCGATCGCAATGACGAGGTCCTCGGGCGCGCCGTACTTCTTCAGGGTCGCGCGGATGAGGTTGGCGGCCATCATGTTGGTCGCCTTGGCCTTGGGGTGCGGCGCGAGGATTATGGCGTTGCGGCCCTTGAGCGCGCTTATCGCCTTGACGAAAGGCGTAGCTTCGCCGTTGGTCACCGGGATCAAGGCGCCGATAACGCCGACGGGCTTGGCCAGTTTCATCATGCCGCGCGCTTCGTTCCGCTCGACGACGCCGACCGACTTCACGCCCTTCATGTCGCGCCACGTTCCCTTGATCTTTGTCATCAACTTGCCGTATTTATGCTCGGCGACGCCCATGCCGGACTCTTCGACGAGTAAGGCCGAAATTTTCTTGGCGAAGTCATCCCGGGTTCCCACGTACGCGATAGCGCCGCAGAGCTCATCGATACGTTCCTGCGTGTAGCCCTCGGCGACGGCCTGGGCCTTGTTGGCGCGTTCGACGAGCGACGCGACGTATTTCTTGTAATCCAGATCCATGGGTTCTCTCCTCCTCGAGCGTAAATCGGGCAAAAATGCCCGTTGAACCAGTTTAATGAACCTATTCGGTGAAAATCAGCTCTTTGGTTAGTGATCTTGGGTGATGAAAAAGACTATGCTCACTGGGCGGATGATGTCAAGACTGGTACGCAGGCTCCGCGAAAGAAAACGTAACACCGGCGTGGCAGAACACGGATATTTCAACCGTATTCTGCCATACCGGGTGTTTTTCAAACACTAAGAATCTAGAACTCGGTGAGCGGTTCGCGCTTGACGAACTTGCCGCGGCCCACTTCGCCGACGAACTTCATGCTGTCGCCGGACCATTCGGCAACCCGTTTTCCCCTCGACCAGACAATGTCCGGCGTGCCGGTCACTTCGAGGCCTTCCCACGGGGTGTAGTCGACGTTCTGGTGGAGTTTCGACTGGGTGATCTTGAATTTCCGCTTGGGGTCGAAGACGACGATGTCGGCGTCCTTGCCGGCGGCTATCGCGCCTTTGTCCTTGAGGCCGAACATGCGGGCGGTTCCGGTGGACACCACGTCGACCATCCGCTCGATGCTCATGCGGCCTTTGACGACGCCCTCCGAGTGCATGAGCATCATCATGGTCTCTATGCCAGGCGCGCCGTTCGGGATCTTCTTGTAGTCGTCGGTGCCGAAGCTGTCCTTCTGCCCCTTGAAGTTGAAGGGGCAGTGGTCGGTTCCAATGGTCTGGATATCGCCGTCGCGCAGGCCCAGCCACAGTTGGTCCTGGCTCGCCTTGGTCCGCAGGGGCGGCGACATCACGTATTTGGCGCCGTTCCAGTTGGGCTCTTCGTAGCGCTCTTCCGAGAGGGTCAGGTACTGCGGGCAGGTTTCCGCGTACACGTGGAGCCCGCGGTCGCGCGCCTTGCGGATTCGATTGAGCCCGGCATCCGAGGAAAGGTGGACGACGTACAGGCGGCTGCCGGTGAACTCGACGGCCTTGCACGCGCGGTCCACGGCCTGTTCCTCGGCGAGGACCGAGTGCGCCCTGGCGTGGTAGATGGGCGTGAGCTTTCCTTCGGCGGCGTACTGCTCGTTCAAGCGGCGGATCATGTCCCAGCTCTCGGCGTGGGTCTGGACGAGGCCGTGGTGCTTCTTTGTCTCCTCGAGCAGGCGGATCATAGTGTAGTCGTCGACCCGGAAGTCGTAGAAGAGGAATATCTTGAAACTCGGCGTGCCGTATTCGTGGATCGCCTTCTTCACCTCGTCGATGACGTCCGGCCGGGGATCGGTGACGCCTGGGTGGATGCTGTAGTCTACGACTGTCTTGCCGTTCGCCTTGCCCTTCTGGCGCTCGACCGCGTCCTGGAGGGACTCGCCCTTGCCCTGCAGGCTGAAGTCGATTATCGACGTGGTGCCGCCGCACGCCGCAGCGATTGAGCCGGTCTTCCAGTCGTCGGAAGAGGTCGTGCCCATAAAGGGCATGTCGATGTGCGTATGCGGATCGATCGCCCCTGGCAGCACGTATTTGCCGGTCGCGTCGACGACGTCGTCGGCCTTTTGCTCGAGTCCGACGCCTATTGTCTTTATCTTGTCACCCTCGACGTACACGTCCGCCTTGTACGATCCGGTGGAGGTGACGACGAGTCCGTTCTTTATCAATACGCTCATGGAATCCTCCCTTTCTTCATTTTGCCAGCGGGGCGAGCTTGACCTTTTTGAGCAGGGCCTCGTTCATCACCTTGGTGGGCCTGCGTTTCCAGGTCTTCGGCATCTCGTGGAACTTGATGAGATCGTCGACCGGGCAGACGAAATTGCATATCATGCAGGAGAGGCACTTGTCCTCCACAAGCTTGGGCCTGCGCTTGACGGCGTCCCACTCGAGCGCCTGGCCGCCGGCGTCGCGGCAGACTGTGAAGCACTGTCCGCAGCCTATGCACCTGTCCAGGTCGTATTCGGCGATGCCCTGGCGCTTCAGGTCGAAGTGGTCGGTGGTCTGCAAGTTGGGCAGGGCCTTGCCTATGAGGTCTGACACCTTCGATATCTTCCGCTCGACCATGTAGTCGGACAGGCCTTCGATCAGGTCCTCGATGATGCCGTAGCCGTAATGGATGATGCCTGTGGTCACCTGGATCGTCGTCGCGCCGACGAGCAGGTACTCGAGCGCGTCCACCCAGGTCTCTACGCCGCCCATGCCGCTCAACGGCAGCTTCAGCTTCTTGTTCTGCGCCATCGCGGCGATGAAGTGCAACGCGATCGGCTTGACAGCGGCGCCGGAATAGCCGCTCATGGCGCCGATGCCGAAGACGTTCGGCCTGGGGACGAGGTCCTTGAGGCCTATCTCGGAAATCGCGCTGAACGTGTTCACCGCGGAGATACCGTCCGCGCCGCCCTGCTTGGCGAACATCGCCGGCTCGTTCATGTCGGTGATGTTCGGCGTCATCTTGGCGAGCACGGGTATCTTGACTGCCTTCTTGACAGTCGCCGTGAACTTCTCGAGGAGGTGGAAGGATTGCCCGACCTTGTGCCCGGAACCCTCGATCGTCATGTGAGGGCACGAGAAGTTGAGCTCGAGCATGTCCGCGCCGTTGTCCTCGGAGGCCTTGGCCAGGAGCGCCCACTCGTCGTTCGAGAAGCCCATGATGCTCGATACTATCGGGCGGTCCGGGTACTTCTTCTTGAGGTACAGGAAATCGGCCAGATTGTCCTTGAGAGGCCTGTCGGAGATCTGTTCGACGTTCTGCAGTCCGACGAGGCGCCTGCCCTCGTAGTTGTATTGATGCATGCGCGGCGAGGGGTGGACTATGGGGATGTTGCCGGTGGCCAGGGTCTTGTAGACGACGCCGCCCCAGCCCCGCTCGAACGAGTTGCCTACCATCTCCGCGCTGTTTGAAACAGGGGAGGACGACAGCAGGAACGGATTGGGGAACTTGACCCCCAGGAAGTCTACCGATAGATCGATGCCTTTTTTTGCGGCCATTGCTTCCTCCTTATACCAGGGCTTCGCGGATGGCGCGCGCCGCTTGCTTGCCGTCCTCGACGGCCTCGACCACGAGGGCCGGGCCCCTTGTTATGTCGCCGCCGGCGTAGACGCCTTTGGGGGACGCATTCCGGGTCTTTGCGTTCGTCACTATGAGTCCATCCTTGCCGACCTTGACGATCGCCGACCAGTCCGCCGCGTCCGGCGTATTGCCGATCGCCTCGACGACCACCTGGGCTTCGAGCACCCACTCGGAACCGGCGATCTTCTCGGGCGTCCTGCGTCCGGAGGCGTCGGGCTCACCGAGGCGCGTTCTTGCGAGCTTGACGCCGGTAACGACGCCCTTCTTGTCCGCCACGTACTCGACAGGTTGGTTGAGAAGCATGAAATGGACGCCGAGCTTCTGCGCGTCCTGGCGCTCGTCTTCCTCGGCGGGCATCTGCTCGAAGGAGCGGCGATATACGAGGTACGAGTCCTTCGCCCCGAGCCTTGCCGCCGAGTCCGCGCAATCTATCGCGACGCTGCCGCCGCCTATGACGGCGACCGACTTGCCAGCGATGGCTTTCTGGAGCTCGCTCAGGCGCTTGTCGCGAAGCGATGACAGGAAATCGACCGAATTCCAGACTCCCTTGGGCTTCGCGCCTTTCTGGATTGTCTGGGCGCCCCAGAGCCCTGGAGCGAGGAACACGGCTTTAAAACCGTCGGCCAGCAACTTTTCCGTGCCTTTTGCGCCGTCTATCCTGGTCTTGAGCACGAACTTGACGCCGAGGTGCTTGAGATCTGCCATTTCATTGGCCAGGAAGTCGGCGTCGAAGCGGTACGCCGGTACGCCGTAGCGTATTACGCCGCCGGCCGCGGCACGTTCCTCGTACACGGTTACCTGAAAGCCGTCCTTGGCGAGTTCCGCCGCGCACGACAGCCCGGCCGGACCCGATCCGACCACGGCTACCTTTTCAGGCCGCTCGGCGCCGCGTTCCAACGGCTTGAAACCGAGCGCCCAGCCGTGTTCTACGAGGGCCCGCTGGATCTTTCCGATCTGAATCACCGCGCCTATACCCGTCGCGGAGCATTCCTTTTCGCAGAGCCTCGAAGTCGGGCACAGCACGCCGCAGGCGCCGCCGAGTATGTTGTTCTGCTTGATTGTCCGGATGGCGCCTTTTACGTTGCGGAGGCGCAATTTCCGGATGAACGTGCCCGGATCCGTACTGGCCGGACATCCTTTCGAGCATGGCGCGTCATGGCACATAAGGCATCTGTCCGCCTCCGCCATAGCCTGCGACAAGTCGAAACCTTTTTCCATTTTCAGGAAGCTATCAATGGTGCTCAACTCTTGCCCCCTCACGAAACAAGCCCGCGATCTTCGCCAATCATGGCGGCGCGGGCGGGATTGGATCAGTATATGGCAGGTTCCGCCGTTTGTAAAACAAAACGATAAAAAAAGCGCCGGCATGGACGTTGTCCACTGTCGGCGCTTTTTCGCCGCCGAGCTTTCAACAAGCGCGGCGGCGGGAAGAAGCAATTACACTTCCTTGAAAACCTTGGTGGCGAAGAACCACTCGAACACAATCGCGTATATGACGGAGAAGTACCAGATGACTCCGCCGGGGAACGGTATCTTGACCGCGCCGAGCGGGACGGACGACATCTGCCCCAGCAAGGCCGCGGTGATGTAGCACGCGACCCAGGTAAGGATCAGCGATACGTACGCGGCCTGGCTCCAGCCGTTCTTGTACCAGTACTTGCCGGGACCATTGGTGTACAGGTCGCCCATGTCGACCTTCTCTTTGTGGACGAGCCAGTAGCTGGCGATCATAAGACCGGCGATCGGTCCGAGGAGGATGCCGTAGTTGCCGGCCCAAGCCATGATGTAGTTGACGTAGTCCTGGCCCTTTTCGACCGCCCACCATGGAGCCGCGAAGAAGGCGATCGCCGATGAGGCGATAACGGCCGGCTTCCAGCGCATCTTGAACGTGCTCATCAGGATATTGATGAGCGGGATCGAGTTGGCCGTCATGTCGGTGGACCAGGGGGCCAGGAACGCGAAGACGAGGCCGATGAGCGCGGGGATCATCCCAGGCGCGTACTTGAGGATGATGTCCTGCGGCAGGATTGTGCCGGTGAGTGCGACGGCGAGATAGCCGAGCGCGGTGCCGAGCATCTGGCCTACGACGATGCCGAAGAACAGGCCCATGCCGAAGGCGCCTTTTTTCTCGGGGTTGACGCCGCGGGAGATGTCGGACATGTTGAGCGCTACAGTCGCCCACCAGTTTGTCTGGACGGCGAGATACAGCACGAAGGGTGCGCTCAGGTACCCTACCTTGCTTACCCACAGTTTTGGTATGTTGACCTGGAACTCATCCTTGGTGAACAGGTAGACTACCAGCCAGATGAAGTAAATGAGCATGATCGGGCCGGCCCAGTTGGCCATCTTGCCGATGCCTTCGAGGCCGAAGAGCATGACGAGGATGAACGAACCGAGATAGACGAATATGGCGATCACTAGGTACTTGATAGCCATCGCGGTCACTTGATCGGTCGACACGCCGGCGATCTTGAAGACGATCATCGATATGGCCAGCGAGCCTGCCCATACTTCGACGCCGAACCATACAAGGCCGGACAATCCGCGCATGATGACGGGAATGTTCGTGCCCTTGAAGCCGAAGGCCATGCGGAGCTGAACAGGGAAATTGAGTCCGTGCCGGACTCCAACCACACCGTTCAACCACATCACGATGACCGCGGCGATGTTGCCGATGAGCGAACCCATCATCGCCTGCCAGAAATCAAGACCCATGCCTTGGCCGATCGGACCGAGGAAGAACATCGGTATGCAGGTGTTCATCGAGAACATCATGAGCATCCATGTCCATCCGCCGTACTTCTGCTGGGATCGTAGCGTGGGCATCAGATCCGGATTTTCCGTATACCCTTTGGGAACTACGGTTGCTGCGTCTGCCATAAAGCCTCCTTGCGTAAGAAGAGACAATGATAAGATGTGTTTGATCAAAACGCAAGTTTGATATAAAAAAATCAATCGTCTATATTGTATGGTTGGCTGGTAAAACAGGTTGCAGTATCTCCAATATGGATGAATGTTAGTTAACATAATCGTAAAATTCCATCCAATGATGCTGCAATCGAATGATGGAGGGGCAATGTCCAGGGCATTCGTGGGTGACGACCAGTATGATTCCTCCGACGACGAAGCGCCGGAACTGAAGGTGCCGATTCCACCCGGCTCCAGGAATTACCTGACGCCGGAGGGAGCGAAGCGCCTGGCCGATGAGCTTCGGGAACTCGAAACGGGCACGCGCCCGAAACTTGTGGCCGAGATCGAGCGCCTGGGCAAATCCGGGGCCGACAACGCCACTGACGCATTGTCGAATGCCAGGCGCTCCTTGGGCAAGGCAGACAGGCGCATCGAGTACCTTTCGCGCATGGCGTCGATGGCGGAGACTGTTGAACCGCCAGAAAACGGCTACGACCGGGTCAAATTCGGGGCGTCGGTGACGGTCACGGACAGCGACGGTTCTGAAATCGAATACAGGATAGTCGGCGTCGACGAAGCGGATCCGGCGCACGGACTACTGGGATGGACGAGTCCCATAGCGCGGGCGATGGTCGGGAAGCGTCCCGGGGACACCGCGACGGCCATCCTGCCCGAAGGCGAGCGTCGCCTGGTCATCAAGTCGGTGCGATAAAACTGTTCCAGCTCAGGGATACGGCCCCGCCCCCAAGCGGACCACTTCGACCTCGCCCGAGCGCAGGTCCAGCACCGTCCCAAGCAAACGCTCGTTTTCTTCGCCGGGATCGAGTATCAGATCGACGCCTGGCAACTCGCCGAGCTCCCAACCGCCGGAAAACAGGGCTTCCTCGGGAAAATCGGGCGGCGGCGTGTCGGGATCGAGCATCGAACGCTTTGCCGTAAGCGACAAGGCGGCGCATTCAAGCGCTTCGATGATGCCGAGGGGAACGCGGTGGTCGGGGATGCGGAGCCCCAACTCGGCGCGTCGCAAATCGAAGTCCTTGGCAACCTTGTTCGTGCTCGGGAGGATGAATACGTACGGCCCGGGCGTGAGCCGCTTCATAACGCGGAAGGCCGCGCTCGACAGGTCGCATAGCTCGGAAGCCTGGGCTATCGAGGAGCACATCACCGTCAGCGGCCTGTCGCGGCCGGCCTCGACCAATTTCTTGAGCCGCGCCACGCCGTCGCGCGACGCGATCGAGCACAGGATGCTCCAACTGGTGTCGGTCGGCACGACGACGAGCCCTCCATCCCTGAGGATGGAAGCGGCACGGCGGAGTATTCGCGCGTCGGGGTTCTCTGCAACGACATACTCGAGCACTCAAAGCCTCCCTGGCAGGCCGATGATACTACGAACGCCCGGCAGAGGCAACGACACGTATGGGAGGCTAGAGCCTGAACAGCTTGCGTAGCGACGCCTGGTCGACTATCCGGTAGTGAAGGTAGAACAGGAAGCCGGCGGCCGGGACCAAGGCGATAGCCAGTATGACCGACCAGTCCGGTACAAGGGTTTTCCCAACGTTCAGATCGACTGTCAATTCGACAATGAAGCAAAACAACACGATGCCGCAGAGGAATACGGCCATCGCGTTGAGGCCTCTCCGCTTGAACCCCGCTACTACCGCTATCATGGCGGCGACTATTCCGTCGAAAGCCAGGGAAATCGGCAAACCGAAGCGTAGAAACGAACCAATGCTTCCCGAAAAAACCGTGAACAGGAACACGGAGATCACGAGGAACGGCGCGAGGACGGCGTACAGTATCCACGGATATCCAAACAGGATAAGCGGCATGGCGCAAGCCATCCAGGCCGAGACTATTCCAAGCGAGGAATGGAGCGACCAGGTGAAGGCCTTGTTGGTGAAAAGGTCTATAAGGCACGTGACTATCAAGGCGCCGCCGAAGCATACCGCGAGCAGTTCCACGGCAACCCGGCGGCGTTCCGCCTCGCTCAGCGAATTCCTCACAACACTGGCGAAGGCGTCCGCGCCAATCTCGACATCTGAAAAGCTGCCGGCGGCCCCCGCATCGGACGGGTACGACACGCCGGCGGCCTCTGCCGCGGCGGGCTTCTCCGCGACCGGAACCCGGCCGCACA
>CAZKJA010000008.1:21911-26157 GCA_964552925.1 uncultured Treponemataceae bacterium | reverse complement strand
CCTGCGCTTTTTTCCTTGAACGGGAATAGAAGGAATGCAATCTTCACCGAATCGGGACGCACAAGCTTCGATTTATATAATTCATATGCGGAAAGTATTTCTTCGGTCCGAACCGGAGGTATCGCGGCTATTTCTGCTGATTTGGTGGTCATCAACCATCGCTGGATGAGCACCTGCTTCCTGTAATATTCCTTCAGGTCCGCGTAAGGAATGCCTTGGGTAGCGAGGAACGCGGCAAACTGCTGTTCGGTCTCGCCGGCCGGCCTCTGCGCCCTCAATTTGGTAACGTACGAGTCAAGCTCGCCATCGCTGACCTTTACTCCATCCCGCTCGCACATCTGATAAAACAGGATGTCGTTGACCACTTCATCGAGATACGCGCTTCTCTCTTCGGTGGTAAGAGGACTGCCTCGGGTCGATTCTAGCTTGGCGACATCGTCCCTGAAAGTTTTGGAAGATATGATTTCTGTCTTCGTAAGCTTGACGGTGGCCATGGGCGCCCCGAGACTCGTCGCAGTCTTGGGTTGCGCCCAAACCGGAGCGGCTACTGATACTCCGATGATACAGAGGGCAATAATTCCCAAAAGACGATCGCGCATGTTTATCCCCGCTCATTATAAGGCTAGCTGGCAATGGCGAAAGAACGCCTCGTACGATGCCATTATCTACAACAATCAAACCACGTATACGTTAACCAGAATAACTCATTCAGTCTGATAAACGAAGGTTTTTCCATAGCTTTCCGAGATTTTTGCGGCCAAAGCCTTGAGTCCGGGCAACTTTGGCGACAAGGCCGATGCCTTCGACAAGGCTATCCGCGCTTCGGACGTTCGCCCCGTCCTCAGCAATATTTCGGCGCGCCTTCGAAGCAGGTGCGCATCATTCTCGGCGGAACTCCGAAGTTCCAGCGCATCCGACAGCATGTCGAGCATCGCTGGCGGTTCCAGCACTTTTTGCAGGTCCTCAAGAATCAAACGTCGGAACCTCGCCAATACCACATCATAAAAGTAACCGAATCCGGAAGACGCCCGCTCCATAGCTATGAGCTTTTTCATCACCCTGTACGCATCGACAAACCGACCTCTGGCGATATATTCCTCTGCTATGCAAAATTCGGCATCCATCGCCTCCGGCCGCTCGAAAAACCGCTCGAGCCTGCCTTCATCGGTATCACGGATTCCTTCGTACAACGCTATCGCCTCGTCCTCCAAGCCATGAAGCAGGTCGTAGAATACAAGTTTTGCCACGTATTCGGGCATATCGAGGCGCTCTTTCAACCAGGAACGATAATCGAATTCTGCCCCTTCGCCATGGGGAAGCAGACGTAGCCGTCCACGGTCGTATTCTCGCCGCGAACGGGGGTCTGACAATACCCGGTACGCTTCGAGGATGAGGCGCATCTCCTCCTCGTCGGTACCGCCGGTATCAGGATGCCTGGATTTTGCACGTTTCCTGAAAGCGCTTTTAATTTCCTTTGTGCTTGCTTCTGGATGGACACCCAAAAGGGCATAGAAATCTTTCACAGGGGATGTGTATCAAGCAAAGCCGGGGAAGACCCCTGGCCTGTCAGGCGCGCAGGAGGCTGTCCAATGGAACCGGGGCACGACAGGCCTAGTTGGTCGTCGGTGCGGTCTGTGTCGCCGGAGCATCGGGAGCGCTTTGCGTCGCGGGCGTAGTTGCCGCAGGCTGCTGGCTCCACCATTCCGAAGTCTGACCACCCTGGGCGCGTACCGCCGCCTCTACATCGCCCACTGAACTGCGGCTTATCATCGCCAGCCCGAAGGCAATGACAAAGAAAAGCGCCCCAAGTATGTAGGTGAAACGGACGATGACGCTCGATGACCGTGAACCGAAGGCCGCATTGCCGGCTCCGGCGAATAGCCCGCCAAGACCATCGCTATCCTGATCCTGGATCACTACCATGAAGATCAAGAGGAGGCAGACTATGGAAAAAAGCACCAGAAGCACTATGCCGAAAACACCCATCTTTGCGACTCCGGATTATGTTGGCTCTAAAAATCAAGCGTCTTGAACGCTGCGCCCGCGATCTTATACGAAAACCATACGGGCGCGCAAGTAGTATTGCAGTCTTGCCGCATCGGCTGCCCGGGAGACAGCCCTTAGGCAGCCTGCTCCCGGGGAGTCGAACTTACCTGAATTTGACGATAGGAACGAAGGTTTCGGCTTTAAGCGAGGCGCCGCCGACAAGCGCTCCGTCTATGTTGGGTTTTGCCATCAATTCGGCGGCATTTTCCGCTTTGACGGAGCCACCATACTGGATGACGATCTTCTTGCCATGATCCGCACCGTACAATCCGCTCACAACCTTGCGTATATAGGCGTGTACCGCGTCGGCATCCTCCGGGGTCGCGGTTTTGCCAGTCCCGATCGCCCATACCGGCTCATACGCTATGGTGACGATGCCAAGATCATTGGCCCCTACCCCTTTGAGCCCCTCCCGGACCTGCGTCCCCACAACGTCCTCAAGCTTTCCCGATTCGCGTTCCCCGAGCGTCTCGCCAACGCATAGTATCGGCTCCAGGCCGTGTTTGATCGCGAGAAGCAGCTTTTTATTGACAAGGACGTCATTCTCCAGATAGGTATGGCGTCGCTCCGAATGACCAAGGATCACAACCTTGACTCCCAGGTCCTTGAGCATCAAGGGGGAAACTTCGCCCGTATGGGCTCCCTGTTCGTCCTGCCCCATGTTCTGCGCGCCGAGTATCAGGTTCGAACCCTTGACGGCCTCCGCGACCGCGGCGAGCGCCGTGAACGGAGGCGCTATCATCACGCGTTCGCCGCAAGTCGCGAATTCCTTGACAAGAGCCTTCGCCAGGGTGACGGCCTCGGAAACAGTTTTGTGCATTTTCCAATTGCCGGCAATATAATACTTTCTCATCTATCAATCCTCCATTGCGTCACGGTCGCACGTTTGATCTAGCGGCACACTTCTATCCCAGGCAGTTTCCGGCCCTCCAGCAACTCGAGCGAGGCGCCTCCGCCCGTCGAAACATGGCTCATTCGTTCTGCCAGTCCGAATTTGTTGACCGCGGCTACCGAATCCCCTCCGCCAACTACCGTCACCGCGCCCCTGTCGGTTGCTTCTGCGACTAGATTGGCGACCCGTTCCGTCCCCTTGGCGAACGCTTCGAATTCGAATACCCCGACCGGACCGTTCCAGACTATGCTTTTCGCCCCTGCTATGACTGCCTGGTATTTCGCCAGAGTCTTTGGACCTACATCGAGGCCCATCAATCCATTGGGTATCATCACTCCATCCACCGGAACCGGGGTGGTCTTGGCGTCAAACGAAGCGCCGCACACATGGTCTACCGGCAAGACGATCTCGACATTGCGCTTTTTCCCCGCTGCCAGAATGCGCCTGGCGGTTTCCAGCTGATCATCTTCGACGAGCGATGTCCCTATAGAGTTGCCCTGCGCCTTGAGGAAGGTGTATGCCATGCCTCCGCCGATGACCAGGCTGGAGGCGTTGGCCAGCAGGCTTTCGAGCACCGCGATCTTCGAACTGACCTTGGCGCCGCCAATGATCGCAACCATCGGCTTTGGCGGATTCGTCACCATGGGCTCAAGGTATTTGACCTCTTTGTCCATCAGGAAGCCGCCGACCGATACTTTCATGAATTTCGCGATTGAGGCTGTCGATGCATGGTCGCGATGGGCCGTCCCGAAGGCGTCGTTTACAAAGACTTCACCGTACGAAGCTAGTTCCTTTGCGAGCCTGTCGCGCTCGGCGGGATCCTCGCTCGTTTCTTCCTTGCTGAACCTCGTATTCTCCAGCATTATCACGGCGCCTGAAGGCTGTGATTCTATAAAAGCTTTCTTCCCGAAGCATCCGTCCTCGCCGGCGAACACCACGGGCAAGCCGATCTTTCCGGCCAGATAGTCTGCCACCGGTTTCATCCGGTGCTTGCCAGATATATACTTCTGCTCGTCCCAGGCTTTTCCTTCCTTCTCGGCTTTTTCCTTGGCCTTCTTTGAGTCCTTTTTGGGATCCCCGAGATGGCTCATTAGAACGAGGCTTTTGATTCCCTTGGAAAGAATGTACTGAATGGAAGGAATCGAGGCGGTGATCCGGGTATCATCCTGGACTACCCCGTCTTTCATCGGCACGTTGAAGTCTACCCTCATGACGACGCGCTTGCCTGTCAGGGAAACATCCTTGATGGTCTTTATCATTGAATCCTCCGCACGCGGGCGATACGGCCCGCCCTTCCGGGCGGGCTTT
>CAZKJA010000008.1:18859-21901 GCA_964552925.1 uncultured Treponemataceae bacterium | reverse complement strand
ATATGGCAGAGCAGGTCTATAACGCGGTTGGAATAGCCCCACTCGTTGTCATACCAGGATACGAGTTTGAAGAAACGCTTCTCGCCAGGCAGATTGTTCTCGACCGTAGCTTTGCTGTCATAGATGGATGATCGCGGGTCATGGATGAAATCGGTTGAAACCAACTCGTCGCCGCAGTAACCGAGGATATCCTTGAGGTACGTCTGGGATGCCTTCTTGAGTAGTCCGTCGAGTTCCTCGATCGTTGTATCACGCTTGGCGGTGAAGGTGAAATCGACTACCGACACATCGACGGTCGGCACGCGGAACGACATTCCCCACATGATTCCCTTGACCTCAGGGATTGCCTCACCGACAGCCTTCGCGGCGCCTGTCGACGAAGGGATGATGTTGATGGCCGCCGCGCGGCCGCCGCGCCAGTCTTTCTTCGACACACCGTCCACGGTTTTCTGCGTCGCCGTCGTGGAGTGGATCGTCGTCATAAGACCGCGCTCGATGCCGATGCCCTCCTTGAGGAGTACATGGACGAGCGGCGCAAGGCAGTTCGTAGTGCAACTGGCGTTCGATACGACGTCGTGTTGCTTCGGATCGTATTTTTCATGGTTCACGCCGACGACGAGGGTCGGAATTTTCTTCGCAGGATCTCCACTCTTGCCGGGGGGGGATATGATACCCTTCTTGGCCCCCGCCTCGAGATGTCCCCAGGACTTTTCATTGGCGAAAAGACCTGTTGATTCGATAACGTATTCGACGCCGAGCTTGCCCCAGGGCAGGTTCTTCAGTTCCTTCTCGGCCATGACGCACAGGATCTCGTGGCCGTTCACAATGAGCGTGTCATCCTCAGCCAATGACGGATTGCTCTTCTTCGAGGAAATGTCCGCTTTCATGCGCCCGTGAACTGAATCAAAGCGAAGCTGATAGGCGAAATACTGGGCGTCCGTCACCACGTCCACCACCGCGACCACATCGAGCTTGTTTTTCCCGAGCAAGCCTTGTTCGACGATTGACTGAAACACCAACCTGCCGATTCGACCGAAACCATTGATTGCCAACTTCATCGAGGTCCTCCTGAAATGCACATGTCTAAACATATGTAGCCACTATAGTATACGAAAAAACATGCCTGCTATGCCACGGTTTTACTATAATTAATTGGCATAAATTTACCGATAATCGTAATGTCGGGAGTTGCCATGGTTCCCCTCCCAGTTTACCATGGCATCAATCGACTGCCTGTCAGGGCGGGCCGGTCCAAAAGACCGGCTTTTTTTTCGATCTCGAGGCGTCTGCTTCGTTGCCCGGCGCGCCGGGCGCCCCGCGCTTGACCGAGAACCAATTATTCGCATAGTCTTTGGGCCGAAATGGCATCCGACACGCTGGCTCGAACCGTCTTCAAAACCTTTGTTATAGTCTCGATTCTGTGCGCGATCGCGTTCGGCGTGGCGTTCGGCATCGCCATAGCCTCGGTTCGCAACATCGTCTCCATTGAAAACTTCACTACCTTCGAACCGGCCTTGCCATCGCGCCTGCTCGACAGTGAAGGACGACTCATCACAGAGTTTGCTTCCAATGAAAAGCGTGAGATCGTCTCCATCAAGGATATGCCGCAGCATCTGATAGATGCCTTGGTGACCCGTGAAGACGGGTCTTTCTGGAGCCATCCGGGCTTCACGATAAAGGGCTATATACGCGCCTTTCTAGGAATAGTAAGCGGAAAGAACCTCGGAGGGGGGTCGACAATCACCCTCCAGTTGGCCGGCACGCTTTACGCGGACAGGACGGATATCAGCGTCCGGCGCAAGCTTGTCGAGCTATGGTGGGCCCTGCAGCTCGAAAGACGCTTCACCAAGCAGGAAATCCTCGAGATGTACATGAACCGGATGATAATGGGTCCGGGCGTCTATGGGGTCGAAGCGGCGAGCAAGTACTTTTTCGGCCATTCCGCCAAGGACGTGAGCATCGCTGAGGCTGCGATCCTTGTGATCCAGCTGTCAAGCCCGACACGGTACAATCCCATACGGAACCCGAATATAGCCCGCGACAGGTCGCGCGAGGTCCTTGAGCAAATGATCGACCTGGGCTATATAGGCAAGGAAGAAGCGGACGAATCCTTCGTTCTTTACTGGGACAATTACGATTATACGAGGGTCGCTAACGCCGCCTACTACGCGAGGGATGACAAGGCGCCTTGGTTCAGCGAATACGTGCGGCGGCAACTGGAAGATATGCTGTACGGATCGATCGACCTGTACAAGGACGGGCTTACCATACACACAACCCTCAACCTCGATTACCAGCGCGTCGCCGACGGGTATATGTCGCGGTACATCGAGCAAGTGAACAAGGAATATACGGCCTCCAGTTCCCAACGCCTCAGGGAAGCGGAGAGGATCTATGCGCCGATGGCGGAATTGCTCGGTCTGGGATTCAACCTTGAAGGAATCTTCTTCCAGGCAAACAAGGTCAAGGGCAAGTCCCTCGACTATTACAGGAAGAACGTGAATCCAACGGTCGACGCGCTCGCGCTGATGTTCGGACTCGGTTCGCTCAAGGCTTCGACCAACGCAAGTTACGGCTCAATGAAAAACGAAATGGAGAAGAACACAGTAGAAGGCGCGTTGATAACCCTGGAAAACGAGACGGGGTACATCAAGGCGATGGTAGGCGGATCCAAATTCGACCAATCAAACCAGCTGATCCGCGCCACACAAGCCCAGCTCATGCCGGGATCATGCTTCAAGCCGCTGTATTATTCCGCGGCCATCGATTCCAGACGCTTCACGCCTGGAACCTTGATATATGACGCGCCCGTGGTTTTCTACAATGAGGACGGCACACCGTATATCCCCCTCAATTATAAAGGCGAATGGAAGGGGCAAGTACTTCTCTGGTATGCTCTCGCCCACTCGATGAACGTGCCGTCGGTTAAAGTGCTCGATGGCATAGGTTTTGACGCGGCTATAAGCCGGGCTGCATCGCTGCTGGGCATCTACAGTCCCGAGCAGATACAGAGGACGTTTCCCCGATTGTACCCGCTCGCGC
>CAZKJA010000008.1:18597-18849 GCA_964552925.1 uncultured Treponemataceae bacterium | reverse complement strand
TTATAGGCGTCTCCCCCCTCCAGATGGCCCGGGCTTTCTCTGTATTCGCCAACCAGGGGCGGGAAGTCACGCCGATAGCCGTTCGTTTCATTGATGACCGGACAGGACGATCAATACTCGATCCGGAAAAGGAATTGCGTGCCGAACAAAAGAAAAAAGGCCCGGCGATTCAGGTCATCTCCCCGCAGAACGCCTACGTAATGACAGACCTTTTGCGTCGGGGGATCAAAAAAGGGACATTGTCATATCCGA
>CAZKJA010000008.1:10417-18587 GCA_964552925.1 uncultured Treponemataceae bacterium | reverse complement strand
CGACAACGTCGGGCACGATTTTCTCGTACAAGGACAAGGACGGCAAAAGCTATACAATTCCGGCCGCGGGAAAGACGGGAACCACCCAGAACTGGGCGGATGCCTGGACTCTCGGCTTTACTCCCTACATGACCACGGCGATATGGTTTGGCTTCGACAGGCCGGGAAACTCGCTGGGCGTCAGCCAATCGGGGGCTGCCATAGCGGGCATAGCCTGGGCCAACTACATGGCCGAAATCCATAGGGGCTTGCCCGCCAAGGATTTCATACGACCCCAGGCCGGATTGATCGATGTTTCGATATGCTCGGTTTCCGGGCTCCTCCCTACCGATTACTGCGACGAAGGCACTGAAACCCTTATATACTATGAAGGCACGCAGCCCCGCCAATACTGCGACCTCCACGAGTTCAAGTCAGAGCAAACCGAAACCGGGATCCGTCAGCTGAGCGCGCAGCAGGATATTATTGGTGGTGGACGCATCGATTCCAGCCTCGACTATGATCCAAGCGATATCGACGCCTTGCTCAAGAGCCTTGGAAACAAGGTACGGATTCCTGAAGGCACCTCACCCCCTGGCATCGAACCGACTGCCATCCTTGATTAGCTCCGCGTTCAGCGATACCATTGAATGGACAGTCCCATCCTTCCGGTGAATCGTACTGGGTGGCACGGAGGCGTGCTTGCGGGTAGATATTTCGTCGATCCTCCTCAAGAAAAGGATACGACAGGAGCTTCAAGGCATTGAAGACTTGGCTGAAAGCATGGATCGGCTTGGTCAACTCCACCCCATCATCATCACCAACAGGAATGTCCTGGTGGCGGGGAGGAGACGGATTGAAGCAGCCAAATCGCTTGGCTGGAAAACCATCGAGGCAACCATACTCTCTCCCAGCAGTACGCTCAGGATCAGCGAGATTGAGCTCGAGGAAAATATCCAGAGACAAGCGCTACGCGGGGATGAAATCCAGAAAGCAATGTTTGGCATAGAGAAATTGAGGAATCCGGGCTTCTTCCGCAGGATTTGGAACTGCATTACCACCTTGTTCCGAAGGCTGTTCCGGATCAAGAATTGATTGATCCGGGAATGGCTAGCGGCGAACTGGAGGTTTCATGAAACGGTCGTTACTGGCGCTTGTACTGCTCACAACGACGGGCATCTCCGCATTCTGCCAACCGCGGCAGGCCGTGCTTCGGATCAGTCCGTTCACGGCATCGGGAGTCGGGACGAGCGAGTCTGCCATGCTTGAAAGACTCATAGTGTCTTTCATCGCCGAGATGAAACAGTACAGGATTGTCGACGCTCAAGGCCAGGAGTTGGCCTTGAGCGAGACGGAATCCGCCTTGAGTCTCGGGGTCACGACCGCCCAAACCCTTCCGTTGACGGCGGATTACATCGTCACAGGAGCGTTTGGGAAATTAGGCGAAGTGTTCATAGTCACTTTGGAGAATACCAAGGTATCGAGCGGAGAAAGAATATCCGTATCCGATACGGCCCTTTCCATTAGCGACATAGTGCTTCGATCGAAGTCGCTGACTTTGTCGCTTTTCGGCCGAACCCCGGACAAGAATATTGTGCAGGGTGCCACACCCATAGCATCAGCGGCACCCAATTCCGAGACAGCCAGGGAAAATCCCCTGACAAGCGACCTCATAGGGACATGGCGAGGCGACAAGGGGCTTGAGACCGTCCGCATATTTTCCAATAACACAGGATTGGCGGTCCTCAGCGGTGGCGGATCCCTGAAACTCAAGATACTCATCAGCGGCGATACTATAGAAGCGGTCCAGGATCAAGACAACAATGTATCGATGTATCGCGCGGGCGCCGTCACGCTTGAGATGGCCAGGAGAATTGCGAGCGAAGCTCGCCCAATGCGCTGGATCTTCAAGCTTTCGGAGAATGGGCAACGCCTATTCGGGATCAAGGAGTCGGTTTCCATCAGCGGCAGCGGATCATCCATGAAGATTGATAATGCTTATGTCCGGGATGCCTCATGGGTCAGGCTGGCCCGTTGATCCAGCCGCCATCTGTCAGCTAGCAGGAATTTTAGCAGCAATGCCGTCGCGGTAGCCATTACGGTAATAAAAATCGATATTTTCTTGATGCTGGCATCCCGAAGGGTTGGATCCTTGAGATAGATCACCAAGCGTCCGGGATTGGGCGATGTAACCAATGCATGCGTGGCGCTTGGCATCCTGACAACCATTTCATTGTCGGCGATATACCCAAGGGAGCGGGCTTCAAGCGCTGCCGACTCGGGCAAGGAATGCAAGTGTTCAAGCTCTTGCGCATACTTCGAATTCTTCTCGGTCAGCTGTCCAAGATTCTCCCTCATGGCATCCGCGCTTGAAGCCGCGCGCTTCATTTCCAGCACACCCGAAGGACCCGCTATAATTGCGGGGACACAGTAGGACACTACGGCGATCCAGCAGGAAAACAATACTACATGCTTCATCTGTATCATTAACGGAACTATGTGCCTCGAGCTTGATAAAAAGCATCGGCCCGCCAACGTGCCGTATCGCCTCGGCTATAAGCCATATATTCAAACAAAGCTTGGTTGACAATGGAAAGATCCGAGATTAGAGTGATTTATGCCGGTAATGCTTCTTGTTCCGGTAATTTCTGCCGATACATGGACAAGATCAGTCCATTAAACGGAGTGGGTACGCCATGCAAGACAAAGACCCGCAAGGGAATCACGATCCAATGCCGACGCCTGAGCGGGAGCTTGAGCGGTATGGTGTCTGGGTCAAGGCAGAACCGCAAGATGTACTTGAAGAAGCTTCCCCTGAGAGCCAGTTGCTCGACATCGATTCCGGTGATGCTGTCGACTCGATTCCCCTTTCTCAGGAAGAAGAAAAATTGCTCGATTCCTTCGACATGCCAGAAGAAGACGATCTTGACACAACGGAATTAGAAACTGTAGATGATTTTGACATTCTTGAACCACTCGAAGACCAGGATACGCTTGATGTGAAACCCGAAGCCGAGTTCGCTGAGTCTATGGATCTAGACGATACCGGGCTAGAAGGTTCAATCATCGATGTTCCAATCGAGGATCTGGACTTTGACGCGCCTTCCGAAGCCAAACCTCTGGATGAAGAGGGCGTAAACGCGCAAAAGCTTGATGCCTCTGACTTTTCGACCGTGGAAGTCAGCATGGATGATTTTGATTTCGACGATTCCACATCGAATGCTCCCTCTCTTGAGGCTATCGGCAACATGGACATACCTGCTGCAAGCACGGATACAGTGAAAGTCGAGGATGGCAAGACCGACGACTTTGAATCATTGGACATCGACCTCCAATTCGATGACACGATACCTTCCTCGGGTGACTCTGAACTGTTCATGGAAGAAAATGAAGACATGCTTCCGGAGACCTCTTCCGCTTTTGAATCGGTCGATATCGATTCCTTGGAACTGGATACCACAGAAGCCGATTCGATCCTGGATTCCGAAGAATCGGCAAGCGGCACCGCGAAGCCCTTACACGATCAGGCAATGGAAGAAATCTCCGTCGATTCATTCATAGATTCCGATGATTCCACACCGGGAGTCATGCCGGAAATGAGCATGGAAAACATATCCATAGATTCAAGCGAAACCGGATCCGCCTCGGAGGCGACTTCTTCATCGGATTTGCTGCAGAAAATTGCCCTTGAGCTTTCTTCGATAAAGGAAGAACTCGTAAGCCTGCGAAGCCAGCTTGGAAGTCTCAAAGCTAGCGGGGAACTCCATTCCGATACCTCGTCACAAACCGGGGAGCCTGAAGAGGAAGCGGCCGTAGGAGGGTTCTTCGATGACGAGGATGATGACACGATTGCCTTGACCGGTGACGAGCTCGACAACATCCTCAATACTGCTGATTTCACCGAAGAAGCCGCGGCCGATGAATCGTTGCCTGAAGAAGAGTCCCTCGTGGTCCCGATGCCTGATGACATCGACATCCTGCCTGAAGATGGAATATACACCGCCTCCAAGGATGCCGGCATTGAAACCATCGATACAGACAGCGATGTGCCCGCAAGCGTCGATGCGCTGGAACTCAACCCCGAAGAAGGGGTCACGCCGATGGTAAGCCAGCCGTTGGACACGAGTTTCCTTGACAGCGATGCCATATCGGATGAACTGGACCTGATGCCGATGGAAGATGAGGCTTTGATCGAACCGAACACGGAAGACCTTGAGCTTATCATGGGATCCGCCTTCGGAAAGGACGATGAGGAACTGCCAATCATGGAACCGGCAATCGATGAGCTGGAATTGGAATCCCTCGAAGCCGAACCAGATGAAAAAGAAGCAGAAATCATACTGGAAATGCAGGGAGATGCCGAGCCGGTAGTCTCGACGGTCGATAGTTTCATGGATACCATTGAAGAGATAGAAGACCTGGAAGAGCTGGAAGAGATTTCCGGGGAAGACAACCTCGGCGGGATGGATCTTCATTCGGAAGAGCCTTCATCGACAGAACCGGATCTTGGCAAACACGATAGTTCAGCCACCGAGGCTGAATCCATCGAAGAAATTACCGACTTTGAAGCCCCTGGTGATTTCCCAGCCGACACCGGAGACAACGTCGAAGCAGAACCTAATTTCAGTTCCTATACGGAACAACACCCGGACGATCTTGCAACGAGTCTGGATGATTCTTTGTTCATTGAATCATCCAGGGAAAACGTGGATGCGACGCAAGCCCCTGTCGGGGAAGTACCGGTTTCAACCAGCAGCGAACCCGAAGATACCGTTTCTCCGGTTCCCGCACCAGAGACGGAGAAATCGCCCGAGGTACCTGACAAGTTGAAGCACGATGTCAAATCCGTCTTGTTGTATCTCGATCAGCTTCTTGCATCATTACCGGATGAAAAAATAGAAGAATTCGCTTCAAGTGAATACTATGACACGTATAAACGTCTGTTTGACGATTTAGGGTTGTTATAATGGGTTTGCTCGATAAAGCGGCTGTACTTTCGGGTGCGGCCGCCCCAAAGCACGAGAGTCTTCTGGCAATGATCCAAAAAAAAAAGTCCATGTATATCCGGAATTAGAAGCAGAAACAGTACAACCATCCGATGCCAGACTTGAAGATCTCCAGGGTTCGATAGAAGCTATCCCCGATACCTTCCTTGCTCCTTGGCTCGCGTTCGAGGCGCTCGTCCCGGGACCATGGGAATCGGCTATGCTGTTTGAACAGATCGGCGACAAAGTCGTGCCTGTCTCCAGCATTATCGCCGGTCAATCAGTCGAACCCGTTGATGCACGAATATTCCTTGAGGCGAAAAGCCGATTCAGTCCCATCGAGATGCCTGCCATCGCCCCGTCGGCTGAATTATTTTCCTTGGGTTCCGGGTACTTTGCCGTGTTTCCAAACATTCCTGAATTTACCGAACCCTTGGCTTCCAGCTTGATAAAAGTGTTCGAACGCGTCCATGTCAGCACGTTGTCGTCCCTGCAAGCCCTGGATACCTGGGATGATTCAAAAACAATCAGCCTCATCGAATTCAGCCATAGTTCAATGTTTTCATCATTGTGCCTCTTCATCATCGATGCGGGGACTCTTGGTACAAGCCTCGCCGCTACATGCCCGCACGCAGTTCAAGGCTCGATCGCGCGCCGCGCAGGCAGGTTCCTGACAAAGATATTGGGTGCTTCCGGTATTGCATTCATGATTTCAGACACAAGGTATCTGTGCGCGCACTATAGCCACGCACAGGGTGATCCAGAACTCCTGGCCATCCAGAGCATAAGGGCACTTCAGCGCGGATTGGCGGTCCAGGATGCTTCCGCGTTCAAGCCAGGACCCCGGCTGACAATGAACCCCACGAGTCATGAGGCGGAGTCCGAGATACTCTCCTTTATCGATGCCCTTTGAAAACCCGTCCTTACATTCGCGAGGAGAATCGGCTCTTCCCCCAGAATCCTACCATTCCAGATACGACCCGTTGAAAGAAGCCGCACGGCATGTCGATTCGTGCCTGGAGGGGAAACGCCCCTCCTTGGTATTCATACTGGGAGGCGGCTACAATTACATCGGTAAAGTAATCCAACGGAATCTTCCGTTTGCAAGAATTGTAGTACTTCAGCCTAGCGACATATTTGACAAGCTCGAAATATGCCAGCCATGCTATCGGTGGAGTCCTTCGTCACACGCATCGCTTGAGGATGTCCTCCACCAAGCCTTGCAAGGCGAATATATATCCGGCGGCATTTCCATTATAGAATGGAACCCTGTCATGCGGGCATACCGTGAAGCGGGTGAACGGATAAGGCAAACGCTCAGGATCGCGCTTGAACTTTCAAGTTCGCAATCGGCGACCGGTTCATTCTGGGCGTATAGATGGCTAAGAAACAGCGTACGGTATGCTATGAATACTACAATCCAAGCGAGGTTGGTCCTTGGCAACACCCCTATTGTGATAGCGTGCGCCGGCCCTGGTCTTTCCGGTTTTTTCCCAAAGCTCCGTGAAATCCGGGGCAGGATCAGCCTCTGGTGCCTCGCATCCGCAACACTCGCCGTACGCGCGCAAGGTTTGGAACCCGATCTTGTCATTACCACTGACCCGGGTTTCTGGAACGCTTATCACCTGCATGATTCCTTGGGCAAATCCATACCCGTAGCCATGCCGCCGAGCGCATATGCCCCAAACGCAGTATTGGAATACGGCGCAATACTGCCGCTTGATACGGGTCTGATGTTTGAACGGATAGCATTGCAAGCGATAGGCGCGAAAGCCCTTTCAGCTGATTCTTCCGGAAGCTCCGCCGGAACAGCTCTTTCGTTGGCGCTCTCCGCTACCAAGGGTCACGTTTTTTTGATTGGGCTGGATCTGGCAGCTCGCGGATACGACGACCATGCCAGACCGTACGCGTTCGATATTTTCGATCGACTCGCATCAAAACGCACTGCACCGGAGTATTCCCTCAGGACTTCCCGTGTACTCGATACGTTCACCGTATCTTTGCCGCCATGGAGAACTTCGCGTCCGTTCGCCGCTTACGCGCAGACTATCAAAGTGAATAGCGCTCATCGCGGACGGGTGTTCCGTTGTGGTGATTCACCGATCGAGCTCGGCATATCCACTTCAGGGTTGAACATCGAAGAGACCGATACCCCGCAAGGGGAAGCGATCGGTTTTTCTTTCGCCAAGCTATGCATCGATGCGGAAACGCGGATCAAAAAGCTGACCGAAGGGTTCTCGATGGCGATCGAAACGGCGTCCTCCGAGGCAAGGCAGGCAATCGAGGCTCATCGTCCTATGCACCATGCCGCTGCACTTCTCTATCGAGCGTTGGCAGGAAGGCTTGCCGCGGAAACCATAGCCAATACGGCGAGAGCCTGCGCACTACCTCGAAGCGTAGACGAACTGGACCAGATCGCTCGCAAAAGGCTTCTGGAGGTGGTTTCACGATGACTGATCCAAAGACATTTGAACGAAATATGCTTGCGATCGCTTCATGTCATGGCCCCCTGTGCGCCGAAAGAATTCGTTCCGCGAAGGCGGATCGACGTATCGGCCTTTCAGTCTCCAGAAGCGGAAGCGCTGTACCGTACATCGACCTCGATGGAAGAAAGGTCTATCTCCACTCGAAGTTCGATCCGGAGCGCGAGGCCTTGCGCCTTGCCGATCAATATAACCGGCAAGGGTTTTACGCATTCCTGGGACTTGGAGCCGGCTTCGGAATTTCGGCCTTGATCAACGCGGGAAGGGTAACCAGGGGCATTATTGTCGAATACGACGCGGCGATGCTCAGGGCAATCCTTGAACTCATCGATATGACCCATATTCTTGGGGACAGGCGACTGAGGCTTTTTGTCGATCCAAGCGATTCCGAACTGGACGAAGCCTTGTCTTCGAGCTATGTACCTTCGGTGACGGGGGATTTCGTTTCGGTCCCCCTTCGAGGAAGGATCGATCTCGACCCCGGCAAGTTCCAAGGCGCGGCCGATTCCATCAGGGGAAGCATCGGCATCATATCGGACGATTACTCGGTGCAATCCTTCTTTGGCAAACGCTGGTTTTCGAACATCGTGAGGAACCTCGAGTCATCGGCCAAGCCGACGCCGCCTATCGGACCGATCCGGGAGGCTATTGTAACCGCCGCGGGTCCCTCCTTGGAGGCATATTTCGACGATATTGCTGGCCGTTCACGCAAAGCCTTCCTGA
>CAZKJA010000008.1:0-10407 GCA_964552925.1 uncultured Treponemataceae bacterium | reverse complement strand
GCGCTTCTCGACCGTGGCATACGGCCGGATGCCGTGATAAGCATCGATTGCCAGCATATCAGTTACTACCATTTCTCCCTCGGCTTGCCGGAGCAGACTACCTTGTTCATCGACCTGGCCTCCCCGCCGACTGTCACCAGGCTCGCGGCAAAACCCTATTTCTTTTCGTCGGGACATCCGCTTTCAAGGTATATAGCCTCCAGGTTCAGGGCATTCCCCGTGATCGATACATCCGGCGGGAATGTCACCCATGCCGCCGTCTCCTTGGCCGCCTATCTAGGGGCGGAATCGATTCGCCTCTACGGCGCCGATTTCTCGTATCCTTTCGGCAAGAGCTATGCCCGCGGAACCTACATCTACCCGTACTTCGATATCCGGCAGTCGCGGTCAAAGCCTCTGGAATCGCTGTTCGCCGAGTTCCTGTACCGCAACCAGACTCTAGACCGCGAAGAAGAAACCGACGGATCGTTCAGATACGTAACAAAGCCCCTTGTAGCCTACAAGGAAAGGCTCGAACGCCTTAGCCCGACGTTGCCATGTCCCTTGGAAAGGGTACGCGGACACGGGGTAATAACGGAGATGGGTTCCTCCAGGCCTCGGACCATGAGAGACAGGGAAGGTCGCGTCTTTGCGGCCGGCCGGCCCTTTCAGAACCCCACGGGATTCCTGTCATCCTACGTGAAGGAAATGGAAGCGCTCCCCGAGCCGTACGAACACGCGGCGGCGTATCTCGACGGCTTGAGTCCACATGAAAAGGATGTGTGGACGACAATGCTCCCGTCCACGGCATCCTTCAGGAGGGAAGCCGGCGATATTCCGCCAGCTCCCGTGGAAATCCTCAAGAAAACCAGGGACTGGTGCATATGTATTGTACGGGAAGAGCTGCAGCGTAACGGGTGAGCGCCGCCTAATCGTTTATCACCTTGATACGCCCGAAGTTCCCGCCCGAGATTCCCCAACGGGTAGTCAAATACTGATTGAGCGTCGCCGCGTCGTTCACAGCCTGGACTATCACTTCCGGCGCTATAGTTTCCAACTTGTGTTCATGCCTCGGGTACGCGTCCGCGAGCCGTTTGACAAGATTCTCGTAATAGGCGGGGACGGCACGGTTGGGCTGTTGAACCAGGTATGCTTGCATCTCGTTGAATGTCAAAAACTCGTCGTTTGTATCGTAGCGACGCCACGCGAAGTGCAGTCGCCAGAACCAGCGGATATCATTGCCCAAGGAGCGCCAAAGCCGCTCGGCCAGTTTCGCGTACTCCACATCCTGGAACAACAATGCGTGAGTCGCTTCATGGTCGATAAATAGCCGCCTGAGCGCCTGCGTAGATTCCCTTGCGATTGAAATTATCGCGCCTTTCCCTTCGGCAAGTCTTCCGTCCTCTCCGCGTATCAGGATGCCTCTTTCCAGCAATACATCGAGCAGCGCCAATTCCTCCGATTCAAGGGGGAATGTGCTTTCCGCGGCTTTACCAAAAAACGCCTTGAGCGTTCCCGTCGAATAATCGTGGGCATTCCAGCCATGCAATGGGGCTATTTCATTGTTGCCGGCCAAGCGGCCGCGGAATCCTGGTTTTTCGGCGTAAAACGCCAACCGTTTCAGGTATCGATCCTGCGTATCGTAATCCTTGAAGTCGAACACGAGCGTTGCCTGTAGGATATCCCAGCGGTAAAGCGAAAAGTCGCCTTTGGGTTCGGGCGCGCCCAGGATCGCGTACAAGTCGGACAAAGGCGCTTTGCCACCTTCGGCAATCGTCAAGGATGCTATGCCAGCTTCCGACTCGAGCAATACGGTTGAGGCGTCGCCGAATGCGGCCGCAGGGATAGCCAAGGGCGACTTCGCCTTCAAAGTCGCCTCGTAGCCATTGACGGATAGCTCCGGCCCTCTTCCCGATACCACGCGGGCAATACCGTCCGTTTCCAGCTTGACGACGACCGAAGCATCCATACCAGATGGCAAGGCCATGGTCGCGGAAATCACCTTGCCTTCGGGCGACAAATGAATCGATGTCGTTGAGTCTACTGTGCACGTGCCGTCATCCAATCGCGCACCGACAAATTTTTCCGCTGCCGACAATGCGGAAATGTCGAAAGCCGCGTCGGCATCCGCGCTCAGTTCGAGGGCGCCGAACTCGGTTTCGGCAGGAATTTGCAGTCGCAAATCCATGAGCATACCCTTAATTGTGGTGAATACGCCGGTCGCGATGATTCTTTTTCGATTGGCATCCTTGTATGCCGTGATACCGATCGAGCCAGTACCTTCGCCGCGTATCGATATATCCAAGTCCGTATCGAAGCTCAGCGGGCGGGCAAGCACGAAACGCGCAGTTTCATCCGAACCGACTTTTGTCGACGTTTCCGATCCTGGCCGCGACAAGGCCGTCGAAGCGCCTTCCCCCGTTACGAACCTCAAGCCCGAAAGCTCTTTAGGGGCGCACGACGTGACCTGGAAGGCAAATACAAGGGCTACACACGAGACCGGGAACTTAACCGAGCGCAAATATGCTCCGGGCGATCAATTGCGCTATCTGGTAACGTTTGGCGGGGTCTATCATGCCATCGGTACGCATGAGGGTATTCCATCGGCCGAGGAAGTCTTCGGGAAGCAATGCCAAGGAACCGATCGCGTCGGCCATATGACGCTCCGATGGTTCCCATTGTCGATTCCTCGAAAAAAGCACCGAAACGCACGCGCGCAGGAATCCGGCAAGCGATACGAAATAGAAGTACCTGTCGTCCTTGAAGGCCGCTCCACCCAGGTCGCTCAGGAAATGCTCCATTTTCTGCAAATGGGTCTCCTTGAGCCTGTCCCAGAATTCAACGGGGGTATCCTCGAGTGCGCGTCGCGTCCGGTCGAGCCAATCCGATTTGCTGTATAACGCCTGTCCATTGGCGAGCCTATAAAGCATATACGTTCCGGAAGATCCGAATATCCACATAGTGTCGAAGCTGTGCGACACAAGTTCGTCGACGTTCTTGGTACGCTTGTATTCAAGCCGTATCGGAAGGCTGTCAATAAAAAACCTGTCCTTTTCACCGCTCCGGGAGGTTTCAAAGGCGCCTGGATTGTCGAAAAAAGCCTGGCGTTCCTCACCGCTCGGGATCTTGCCCTCGCAATACACGTCCAGAACCAGCGCAAAATAAGGATCTATTACATCGGTATCCGAAGCTTCACAGGATAGAATACACTCAACCCCTGGCCACGAGGAAACGGTCGTCGTGAGTTTCGTTGCCAGGCGTTCTACTCGATGCATCATGTCTATCTCGTTCCTTTACAATGGAATTGTTGCAGTATACTATGCCTTGATGGGTTTGGGAACAACGGAAAGAATACAGTCGCTTGCTCTATCGTTGATTCCGCCGGGGAATGTGCTCAGATACATAGCAGAATTCAGAAAATCCCTATGGGCGCGTCATGGAATGCCCGACGCCAGGGCGTTGTTCGATTTTCCGGTGCTTGCCTGGTTGGGTAGCCCTGTCGAAGATCGCGTCATGGCATCTCTTTCCGAAAATTTCGTTTACCCTTTCGAGGTCCTTGCGCCGACTCGGTTTGGCAATTCAATTTTCCTGCCATTTTCCCGGGAAATCCACGGTTTCGTGGCGGAAATGCAAACCCAGGTTTCGATTGCCCACCCCGGAACACAGTTCAGGATCGGTCCCTTCGAAGCTGGCTTGGGGTGCCATTGTGCCAGCTTTGAATATGACAAGGAGCCAGACGAATCCGTTTACGCCACCGGAATACATTTCCCCATCCGGGCACGGACCTGCCTCCTCGCCCAGATCACGTTGACCCGGACGCCTGGCCCCGAACTCAACTCCACGTGGCGGGTCATATCGTCCGCAAGGGTACACGGAATACGATAAAGGTTCGTAACGATCCGCGCTCTCGCGCCTTTTCATCTGCGTAGCAAGCGTGGTATATTCGCGACGCCCATCCATTTCACTATCGACGGAGGAACGATGCGCTCCTTTCCCGTATTCCTGGTCATAATCGCACTTGTGATAATCCCGCCCGCTTTTTCGCAGGAAGAAGCATCTCCGTTGGCTTCTACCCAATTCAGTACCTTTGAACCCGGCGACGGGATATTGTCTCTCAGCCTCGGAACCACACTATCGCTTGGATTCTACGACCCGAGCTCATCGTCGTACTTGCCGTCCACGACCAGTCCGGGCTTCGCCTTCGCCCTGTCCTACACCGGCTTCCTTACGGATTCATGGGCCTTGGCTGGTGACTTGGCCGGCGGCTTCATAAGCACTGTCAACGATCGGAGGCTCTTCATCGCGCCCCTCGCGCTGCGGGTCGTCAAGGCTTTCCCGCTAGGGGCGTTCGTGATTGCCCCAAGCGCCGGCCTGGGCATGGCGATAAGCGCGCTGAACGATTCGAAACACGTCGACAGCCTTTTTAAACTCGGATCATCATTCCTGTGGCGCGCATCGAGCGACATGAGCTACGGTCTCAACCTATACGGCACAATGATCCCGCAATTCTACTCAAGCGATTCCAGCCAGAACCGCGTGGGATTCTTCTTCGACGCGACCCTCTCCGTCGCGTACCACCTGTAGACCAAGGAGCCAGCTACGATGACCACCAACAAGAACGCGCGCCGTACGCTCCTCGCGGCGATCTTCGTCACGTCGACGATTTTTCTTTCTTGCGACGACACCCTCGGCATCTTCGCCAGCGTCGCGGCGGAGACCGCCAACAGCTCGAACTTGACCGAAGCCTTGGAGGCATCGAGCCCGGATTTTGTCGTTCATCTCGGCGCAAAGTACTACGCCGGCATAGGCAAGCTGTGGTCCAAGACCGACAGCGGAACCCAATGGGCCCCGCACTCAGTCAGCGGAGTCTCAGCTGCGCAACCTTTCGCCGGCAGCGGCGCGGTAGTGGATATTGCTGGTACCGATACTCTCTTCGTCTCGTTTTCCGATTCCGGCACGGGTGAGAGCCTCGGCGTTTGGTCGACCCCGGATGGATCCACCTGGACGCGGAGGACCTTGGCTGCTAGCGCGCTGTTCCCTCCGAGCGGTGAGAATCTGGTAAATATCCTGGCCGCCAATGATACGGTGTTCGCGGTGACCGTCAACGAGAGGACGCTGACCACCGATCCGGCATTGTATTCAATATATTATCTGGATGCTGGAACCGCCGGGGCCTTCACCGCCACCAACATCCAGGATAACAGCACCATGGATGCTGCTACGTCCGCATCGTACGATCCCGACAGTACCACGTACATTCTTACTGCGGGCGATGTGATATTAGCTGGATCTTCCAGTGTCTTGAATGCCATAACCGAACCTGCCGCCGGCGGTAGCGACTATTCGGGTTCTTATGCCTATAACAATGGCGCCAACGACGGAGTCGTCATATCCACACGCGGCGGTTACTTGCACTTTACCGCCGATGGGGGTTCCACCTGGACCACGGCCGGCCCCTTCCTCGATTCCGGGGATGATGCCTATTCATTGTCTGTTCCGACGATCATCAACAATGACATTCTCGTCGTCGGTACAAGTACCTTCCCGCTGAGTACCAACCTGCCGTCGTACGACGGCTACCTCGAGTTCGATGTTACCGGTGGTTTTGCATCCGGTATGACTCCAACGACCGACCATTCGCTCATCTCCAGCGCTGTCGACTTTGACTCAAGCCTCACGACCCGTTCGGTAAGCTCCATGCCGTTGAGCGATCCGGGAGACGGTACGTTCAAGCTCTTCGCGTGTACCGATTCGTACGGCCTCTGGTCGAATACCTATGACGGCACAACCTGGGGCCTCTGGAAACGTGAGTGATCAAATAAACACGCTTGTTATGGCGCATTTCCAGCCGTGAGCGACGAGCTGTTCGCGGGCGCAAGCTCCAAGGATGCGTCCAGCCCGCTCGCGGACAGGATGCGCCCCAGGAAGCTTGACGAATTCATAGGTCAGGACCATATAGTCGGTCCCGGCAGGCTATTACGGCGCGCCATACAGCGGGACAGACTGTCATCCATAATCCTGTCGGGACCCCCCGGCACCGGCAAGACAACCCTGGCGCGCGTCATCGCCAACACTACAAGTTCCCGCTTCCTCTCGATAAACGCCGTGCTCTCCGGAGTGCAGGCGATCAGGGATGCGGTCGAATCCGCCAAGCGGGAACGCGACCTGTACGACCGCAGGACAATTTTGTTCGTCGACGAGGTACACCGCTGGAACAAGGCCCAGCAGGACGCCCTGCTCCCCTATGTTGAAAACGGCACAATCATACTCGTCGGCGCTACCACGGAAAATCCCTTCTTCGAGGTGAACAAGGCGCTGGTTTCCCGATCGCGGGTATTCCAGCTCAGGCCGCTCGGTAAAGCCGAATTGCTCGCGGCAACGCAGGCTGCCTTGGCGGACAGGGAGCGCGGGTACGGCAGGTGGCCTGTCGTCTTCGAGGATGGCGCCCTCGAGCACCTTGTCGACATTGCCGACGGGGATGCCAGGAGCCTCCTCAACGCTCTGGAACTCGCTGTGGAAACAAGCCACGATCCATGGCCGCCGCCCGATGGCACGGAGGTCACCGTGAGCATGGCGGCCGCCGAGGAGAGCATCCAGCAACGCGCCGTGCTCTACGACCGCGACGGCGACTACCACTACGACGCTGCGAGCGCCTTCATAAAAAGCGTCAGGGGCTCCGACGCCGACGCCGCTCTCTACTGGTTGGCCCGCATGGTGTACGCGGGCGAGGAACCGCGCTTCATTTTCAGGCGGCTTCTCATCTCGGCCGCCGAAGACGTGGGGTTGGCGGATCCCGACGCCATCCGCGTGGTGGAGTCGTGCGCGGCTTCCTACGAGCGCATAGGCCTCCCCGAAGGCCAATTCCACCTCGCCGAGGCGACACTGTACCTTGCGACGGCTCCGAAGTCGAATTCGACGCTCGCGTATTTCGACGCGCTCGCCGCGGTCGAGGCGGAACGCGCAGAAGTTCCCGACCACTTGAAGGACGCCAGTCGCGACGCCGAAGGCCTTGGCCACGGCGCCGGCTACCTTTACCCCCACGCCTACCGCAGCCACTGGACCGCCCAGCAGTACCTTCCCGAGGCTCTCAAAGGCGCCCTCTTCTATCAACCCGGCGTTCTGGGACACGAGGCCTCAATCCGCGACGACGTACTGAGGCGGCGGGACGCCCAGCTCGCCGCATGGCTGTCCGGAGCGCTCGAGCCTGACGACACTGCCGGATCGATGTCGTGGACGGACAGGGCAGACTCGGGTAGCGCTACCGGGTTGATGGGGCTACGCGACGAGATATTCAAGATCGCGTTCCCGTCAAGGCACGACAATGTGCTGGTGGTGCCCGCCGATGACGGGCTATTCCTCCGGGAAGTCGTCCGCGTTTGCCCGGAAGGCTCCGCGTGCGGACTGTGCAAAAGCGAAGCTTCGATGGATCGCCTGGCCTACGCGTTCGCCGACGTGGAAGACCTGCTCAAGCCGACGGTCGCCGCGTGCGGCGATCCCATATCGCTTGCAGAAACCGCCGCAGCGACCGCCGGGCACAGCAACTTCGACCTGATTGTCGCCGCCGGGTATTTTTCCGCCTACGGCAACGGAGAAGCAGCGACGCGCGGCCTTAAGCGATGCGGCGAGATCCTGTCGGCAGCACCGGACGCGGATATAAATGCAAAAACGCTTCACTTCGTTTTTGCAGAACGGATCCCGCTACCGGGCATTCTTCCTGCGCTAGTTCGAGGAGGCATTGAAAGCGGCATCCACGATGATTTCGTCGCGGCCGACGCGTCATTCTTCTCCTCGGACAAGGCTCCCGGATTCGCCGCGGAAACGCTCAACTCGCTCATCATGCAGGCCGGCCTTACGGTCATGAAGACGAGCGTATTCCAGTACGACTCCAAGCGATCGTTGGGCGACCGGGAGGCCGACGCCTGGCTCTCTTCTCAATCCGCGTACGGCGCCGCAATACAGGGCGCATTGGGTCCGGCAAACGCGGCAGCGGTCCTCGCCGCACTGAAGAAAGCCTTCGCGGCGAGCACCGTCACCTGGCCGGGCGCCTGGGCTATAGTCCTGGCGAGTTGACAGCGATCGTTGCCGAATGCGCCCGTCACCGATATACTCGCGCGCTATGGGAATAAGGCTGGTGTACGGACTCAAGACCAAGGATCAAAGCTACCTGGGGGCTTTCTATCCGTCGAGACGATTGGCGGAAGCCGCGCGGGATCGTCGGTTGGAGTACGAAGCCCGGATCTTCGAACCCGATACAAGAATCGACGATTATGTTGAATTCTCCAGAAACCATGTGGTTATCCTGCGCGGCGAGCTTCCCGAAGCACTCTACGACGAGCTCGAAGCCGCTGGAATCCCAGTTGTCAATTCCTCCGCGTCCACCTCGCTCGCGCGCGACAAGATGTCCAGCGCTGAATTTTTCAAGCGGCTTTCGACGCCCCACCCTCGCACGCGGGTTCTCGACCCGGCGGGGAAAACGGCGCCGCTCGCCTGGCCCTTCGTCGCCAAACCCAGGTATGGCAGGATGGGTTGGGGCGTCCTGCTCATCGAGGACAAGGATTCTTGGGAAGCCCTCCTGTCATCGGTTGAGTTCAAGAGCAACGAGTACATCGCGCAGGAGTATATCGCCGCGAGCAAGGGAATCGACGTGCGCTTCTTTTTCGCGCTCTTCGATATCGCGGGGCAGCCTGGCGATTCACATTGGCAAGCGCTCCCGACAAAGGAACGCCCTGGCATCGCCTCGGTATGCGTCACCAGAAGAAGCGCGGGTTTTTCTTCCAACGCCCACACCGGAGGCTCGATGGAATGCTTCGAGCCTCCCATTGCTTTGCGAAACGAGGCTGAACGCATTTTCTTCGCTTCCGGACTGGACTACGGCACCGTTGATTTCCTTGTCGGAAACGCCGAGCGGACTCTTTTTCAAGTGTGCGAAATAAACGCGAATCCCGGCTTCGAGGAGCTTGAACGGGCGAGCGGGCTTGACGTCGCCGGCGCTATACTGAACTCCGCGCTCGGGCGGGTTGCACGGGAAAGCCGAATGGGAGGAACGCCTTGATATTCAGGAATGCTGATGAAGTCTACGCGTATCTTGACAAGTTCCTGAACTTCGAGCGAAAGCTTGAGCCCAAGGAATATCGCCTTGACAGGATGCAGTCGCTACAGGAATTATTCGGAAACCCCGACAGCGCGTATCGTATTATCCATGTCGCCGGTTCCAAGGGAAAAGGTTCGACCGCGACGATGATCGCTTCCATACTGGGTGAGACCGAAAGCCCAGTCGGCTTGTATACCTCTCCCCATCTCCTTTCGTATACCGAGAGAATCGCCATCGGAGGAAAGCCGGTGGACGACGCGATCCTTTTGGAATCAGCAAGGGAGCTCGTGGAAAACTTCGACCCGAAATCTCCCGGCGATTTCCCTGGAGGCGAGACTCCCACCTATTTCGAGCTCCTGACGATGCTAGGCTTCCTTTGCTTCCGGAGAGCCGCCTGCCCAAGCGCCGTCATCGAGGTCGGGCTGGGCGGACGGCTCGACTCGACAAACGTGGTGACGCCCGTCGCGAGTGTCATAACGCCAATCGAATTGGAGCATACGGAACTCCTGGGCGACACCATCCGGAAAATCGCGGGCGAGAAAGCCGGCATAATAAAGCGGGGCGTACCGTCATTCACGAGCGCTGCCAAACCCGATGCATTGGAAGTCATCCGTGCCAAGGCGCGTCTTGAGGCCTCGGAGCTGACAGTCCTGGACGAGTCCGCCTTGCTAGGCGATGTGACAATCAAGAAAGAGGGAACGCGGGCCGTTGTCGAGTGGAAGGACAGCAACTTTTTCAAGAAACCCTTGGTACTATTCACTCCCATGATCGGGGTCGTCCAGGCGAGGAATGCGGTGCTTGCCGCGCTTGTCACAAGATCCTTGGGTCATTCCGAGGAAGCAATACTTCAGGGTGTGTCGAAGGCCAAGCTGAGAGCCCGCTTCGAGATAATTCCGGGTAAACCCGTTGTAATTCTCGACGGAGCTCATACCGAGGATTCGATAAAGGCATGTTCAGCGGAATTTGGCCACCTGTTCCCTCGAGGCGGCAGGCTCCTTTTCGCTTGCGCCAAGGGCAAGCCACCGCGCCCCATGGCCGCCGCCCTGCGTACCCGCTTTGCGGAGGTCATAGTAACCAGGCCGGGAACATTCAAAGAAAGCGATCCCGATGAAATCGCGTCGGCGTTCATCGACGAGGGCTTCAAGGTGACGAGGATAGACGATACAGTCGAGGCGATTGGAACGGCGTTGTCCATAGCCGAAGCCCGTGACGAACCTCTACTTGTCACCGGTTCGTTCTACCTGTGCGGAGCCGCCGCGGCAATTATCGATCGAGCGCCTAGCCCGGATATCTCACAGCAGAATCGGGCTTAGCCCAAGGAGCGATCGAAGTCGAGG
>CAZKJA010000007.1:0-27908 GCA_964552925.1 uncultured Treponemataceae bacterium | reverse complement strand
CTCGTCCTGCCCCCTCCGCAGCAGAGCGCGCGCGTCGTCGAGGAGCTTCTTCGCCTCCGCCCCCGTCGTCTCGTCGTCGAGGATCTCCGGGTAGCGGCCCTTGAGTTCCCACGCGTAGAAGAAATACGTCCAGTCGATATACATCGCGACGTCTTTGACCGCGTAGGCGACGTCGCCGACGCCCGGTTTGGCCGGAACCGCGGGGACGTAGCCAGGCGTTCCTGTCTTGAACGGGTACTTGCGCGCCTCGGCCAGGCTCACGTACTCGAGGGTTTCCCGCCTGGCCTTCAACAGAACGCGGTTCTTCTCGTGCAGCAGCGCGAGTTCCTTCGCGAAGGGTTCCCGGAGCGCCGGGTTGAGGAGCTTTTCCAGATAGCCCGGCGCGAGCGACGCATCGGCGACGTGCGCGACGGGTCCGGAGTAGGCTGGAGCGATTCGCAGGGCGGTATGCATCGGATTGGTAGTCGCGCCGCCTACGAGCAGCGGCAGCTTGAACCCGCGCTCCTCCATAAGCGCCGCGATGTGGGACATTTCCTCGAGCGAGGGCGTAATCAGGCCCGAAAGGCCGATCACGTCCGCCTTCTCGGCAACGGCGGTGTCGAGAATCAGCTCGGCGGCGGCCATCACGCCGAGGTCTATCACCCTGTAGTTGTTGCAGTTGAGCACAATGGCGACTATGTTCTTGCCGATGTCGTGGACGTCGCCCTTGACGGTCGCTATCACCATCGTGCCGCGGTTGGTGCCGCTGCCCGATTTCTCGGCCTCGATGTACGGCTGGAGGACTGCGACAGCCTCCTTCATCACCCTGGCGCTCTTTACTACCTGGGGCAGGAACATTTTGCCTTCGCCGAACAGCCTGCCGACGATATTGAGGCCGTCCATCAACGGGCCTTCTATCACGTCGAGCGCCTTGGGATACTCCTTGCGGAGCTCGGCGACGTCGGCGGCGATGTGCGCGTTGAAGCCCTTGACCAGGGCGTGGCCGACGCGTTCGGCGAGCGGCAACTTGCGCCACGCCGGATCCTCCGCCTCGGCCTCCCCCTTTCCGGAGAAGCTCCCCGCGATGTCGAGCAGGCGCTCGGTAGCGTCGAGCCTGCGGTTGAGGACCAGGTCCTCTATGCGTTCCCTCGCCTCCGGCGGGATGTCCTCGTACGAGGTAAGCTGGCCAGGGTTGACTATGCCGAGGTCCATTCCGGCCTTCTTCGCGTGGTACAGGAACACCGCGTGGATCGCCGTGCGCAGCGGGTCGTTGCCACGAAAGCTGAACGATACGTTCGAAACGCCGCCGGAAACGAGGGCGCCGGGCAGGTTCCGCTTGATGTACGAGGCGGCTTCGATGTAGTCGAGCGCGTAGCCGCGGTGCTCATCGATGCCGGTACCTATCGCGAAGATGTTCGGGTCGAGGATCACGTCCTCCGGCGCGAAGCCGGCTTTTTCCGTGAGCAACGTGTACGCGCGCGCGCATATCGCCTTCTTGCGCTCGAGCCCATCGGCCTGACCCTTCTCGTCGAAGGCCATAACGACGACTGCCGCGCCCAGCTTGCGCAGGATCCGCGCCTTGCCCAGGAAAGCCTCCTCGCCCTCTTTAAGGCTTATCGAGTTGACGATCCCCTTGCCCTGGATCCGCTTGAGCCCGGTAAGAAGGGTCTCCCATTTCGACGAATCTATCATAACCGGCACCCGCGCGATGTCGGGTTCCGTGGCGACGAGGTCCAAGAAGGTGCCCATCTCCTTCCCGGAGTCGAGCAGGGCCTCGTCCATGTTCACGTCTATAGCCTGCGCGCCGGCTTCCACCTGCTCGCGGGCTATCTCAATCGCCTCCGGATACTTGCCCTCGCGTATAAGCCGCGCGAATTTGCGCGAGCCGGCGACGTTCGTCCTCTCGCCGACGTTGAAGAACAGGCTGTCAGCGTCCAGCTCGCACGGCTCGAGGCCCGCGAGCCGCGTCGCCTTCCCGCGTTCGGGAACCATTCGGGGCGGGACGCCGCGCAAGGCCTCGGCGATCGCCTTTATGTGCTCCGGGGTCGTGCCGCAGCAACCGCCGACTATGTTCACCCCGGCGCCGGTCGCGGCGGCGTCCTGTTCCATGACCCGGCGCGCTAGCTTGCCCAGGATGCGCGCCATGTTAGCCGGCGTGTCGTCGTATTCGCCAATCTCGTTGGGGAGGCCCGCGTTCGGGTGGACGCTGATGGCGCAGGCCGCGTGGCGCGCCATCTCCTCGACGTGGCTGACTATGCCGTCCGCGCCGAGCGAGCAGTTGAGGCCAATAGACAGCGGCCGCGCGTGCTCCAGCGAGTACAGGAAGGCTTGCGCCGTCTGCCCCGACAGCGTCCGCCCCGACGCGTCTATCACGGTGCCGGAAATCATAAGCGGGTACTCGGTCCCCAGCTCTTCGAACAGATTGAGCGCCGCCCAAACCGCAGCCTTCGCGTTCAGCGTGTCGAAGATCGTCTCGATGACAAGGATGTCCGCGCCGCCCTCGATCAAGCCGCGCATCGAGTCGGAATACGACTCGGCGAGCTGGTCGAAGCTTATGGCGCGGAAAGCCGGGTTCTGCGCGTCGGGGGACATGCTCAGCGTCTTGTTGGTCGGCCCGACCGACCCGGCGGCGAAGCGGGGCCACCCCGGCTCGCGCGCCTCGAACTCGTCGCAGGCCTGCCTCGCGAGCTTTGCGCCTGCCCTGGCTATCTCCCGCGCGCGGCCGGCAAGTCCGTAGTCGGCCTGGCTGATGCTGGTCGCGTTGAACGTATTGGTCTCTATGATGTCGGCGCCAGCCTCGAGGTAGGCGCGGTGTATGCCCAGGATCACCTCGGGCCGGCTCAGGCTGAGTATGTCGTTGTCGCCCTTGAGCGGCATCGGGTGCCCGGCGAACGCGACGCCACGGTAGCCGGCCTCATCGAGCCTGTGGCGCTGAATCATAGTCCCCATAGCGCCGTCGAGGATGAGTATCCGTTCGCGGAGCAACCGCTCAAGCTGGTGGAAGCGATCGGTCTTCTTCATGGTGCCCATGTACTACTTTCCTATCACGCGCAAGGCCAGGTCTATCCGGCCGAATGGCGCCGACAACTGCACGCCCTGGACGTCCGCGATCACGGCCGCGCACATCTCGCGCGCTATCTCGACGCCTTCGTCGCGGCCTTCCTGCGGGCTGCCCGCCCTGGCCATACGTTCCATCACCGAATCGGGAATCTCTATGCCGGGTATCTCGTTGCGCATGAACTGCGCGCTTTTCAGGCTCGTCAGTGGCCAGATGCCTACGACAACCGGAATCTTGAGGCCATGCATAGCCATGTATGAAAAGAAGCGCTCGAGCGCCCGGATGTTGAAGACCGGCTGGGTTATAGCCCACTCGGCCCCGGCTTCCAGTTTCTTGCGGAAGCGTTCCATCTCGTAGTCGAAGTCGCTGTGAACAGGGTTTACGCCGACCCCCATCGAGAGCGCCGTCGGCTCGCCTATCGGCCTGCCGCCCAGGTCGATGCCGCCGTTCAGCTTGCGGACCATCCTTGTCAGGCCTATCGCGTCGACGTCGAAGACCCCGGTCGCGTTCGGATAGTCGCCCAGCTTGGGCGGATCGCCTGTCAACAACAGCACGTTGCGAAGGCCTATAGCGTGGGCGCCGAGCATGTCCGACTGCATGCCTATCAGGTTGCGGTCGCGGCAGGTGTAGTGGAGGATAGTCTCTATCCCCACCCGCTGCTCGACCAGTATCGCCGTGATTATCGTGCTCAGCCGCGAGCTGGCGCGCGGGCCATCCGGGATGTTTATCGCGTCTATGCCCGCATGCTTTATCGCCTTCGCGCTTTCGAGCAGCTTGGTCGCCGTGATGCCTGCGGGCGGCACCAGCTCGATCGTATAGACCTTCTCGCCGCGAGCCAGCTTGGCCGACCAACGCGACTTGTCGGCGAACGCGACGCGCGCCATCTCGGCGACATCTTCCTTCGTATCGGGAACATCGACGCAGCGGACCGTCGCGCAGCCCGCGTCGCCGGCCTGGCTCATCGCCCGGTACTGGCGCATCGTCTGCGCCATCACCTTGATGTGCTCCGGTCCAGTACCGCAGCAGCCGCCTACGAACTGTACGCCTTCCTGCAGGAAGTTCTTCGTGTACTCGGCGAAGTATTCCGGCGTCGCCATGTACAGCGTCCTGCCGTCGACTTCCTTCGGCAGGCCGGCGTTCGGCTCGATGACGAGCGGTCGGTCGATAAGGCCCTTCAGCTTCTTGATGGCGCCGAGCATAGGTTGCGGCCCGACATGGCAGTTGAGTCCGACCACGTCGGAGCCCCACCCGGCGAGCTTGGCGAGCGACTGCTCGAGCGGCGGCCCCATCATCAATTCGCCCGAGAGTTCTATAGCCAGGCAACTGAATATCGGCAGGTCCGCGTCTATTGATTTCACCGCGCGGATCGCCTGTTCGAGTTCGCATAGGTCGGTGAAGGTCTCGAACAGGATGAAATCGACCCCGCCGTCGTGCAAACCCCGGATCTGCTCCTTGAACGCCTTGAACGCGTCGGCGGCGCCGAGCATGCCGAAGGGTTCCAGCCTGTGCCCCAGCGGCCCTACCGAACCCGCGACGTACAGCTCGCCGGCCGACGCCTCGCGCGCCAGCTTCGCCGCCTCCAGGTTTATCTCGTATACCTTGTCGTGGAGGTTGTGGTCCTTCAGCTTGTAGTAGCCGGCGCCCCAGCTGTTGGTGGACAGCGCGTCGGCGCCCGCGTCCTTGTAATCCTTGTGGACCGACAGGACCAGCCGCCTGTTGCTCAGGTTCGCTTCCTCGAAACTTCGGTTGATGAACATCCCGCGCTTGTACAGCTCGGTTCCCATCGCCCCGTCGAGCAGGAGCGGTATCTTCTTTTCAATTACTTCCCTGAAACTCAGCATACCTTGTTACCGCTTCCCATTATTGATCCTCTAGCGGCCAAGGAACGCCGTGACGGCAACCGCGAAGTCCCGAAAATCATCCAGGCGAGTAGTAATAATGGAATACACGATATCCCAATCCATCGATTCATATTCATGCACGGCGATATTCCTGAATCCAGCAGCCTTTGCCATACGCTCAGCCAGGCTTTGCTCGATAACCCCGACATCGCCCAAAGAAATAAATACACCAGCCATCGACTCAGGACTTGGCGTGTCAAAATTCAGAAGAATATGGCTGCCGATATCCACCGTGATCTGTACCACACGCTCCAGGTTCAGAACGACTATATCCTGGGCATCCAGGTCTCCCTTGAGAGCCTCCGCTGAAACTGGACAACGCGTTTCGATCCTGCGGATGCAGCGTGCCAGGGATTCAAGCTTGGCGTTTATTACATCAGGCTCCATGCATAAATCTCCGCAAGCGTGCGCCCCGCATCATTTCCTGCAATGGCTTGAAATCCTCTTTGTACCCTAGCGCCTTCAATCTAAATTTCACAAAGAGGTTCGCGTCCGTCTTTATTCTCTTCCCCTCGGTCATTACATGGTAGAGGATGAGGCCTTCAACCAGATGCAGGTCGATCATGTCGACCTCCCTGCCGATCAAGCACGACAACTCGGCAGTCGCTGAATACAGCAACTCCCTGTCCAGTGGTTTGCTCCCAGAAACGGCAACGTCTATATCGCTATGCTTCCCGAGGCACGATTTCGCGGCCGATCCATACAGGAGTACAAGCCTGAAATCTGCCTTTTGATCGAAATAAGACCGGAATATTTCGACAACGTCTTTCTTTTCCGTGTCATGCCGGGATGTTCGTCTATCGGTACATGTACTCATGGCATCCCCAGGAAATCAGATTTCCCACTGCACCTAACCCGCATCACGCTGGATCCCCTTTACAGCAACCTCGGGTCGACCGTCCGGAGCGCGTCCACCGCGTCCTTGACCTTTTGTGTCGAACCGCGCCTGGCGACGAGCAACGCGTCCAGCGTGTCGACTATCACCAAGTCGGACACATCGACCAATACGACGCGCTTGCCCGATGACACCACGAGGTTGCCGTGCGCCTGTACCAGCACCGGTTCCGGTTTCCCGATCGAGACCGAGCCGTCGTCCCGGGCATCCGCAACTTCAGCCGCCGGAACCCCCGACAGCTCGTCGTACAGCGCGTCGTAGCTCCCCAGGTCGCTCCAACCCATCCCCGGGGGACAAGGGACGCATGCGACGCGGTCGCTTTTCTCCATCACCGCGTAGTCGACGCTGAGCGACGGTATGGCGGTCATATCCTCGGCGCTCGGCTTCAACGGATCCTTGCATGGAGCGTTCCTGTACGCCCTGGCGCAGGCGGCGTGGAGCTCGGGCGCAGTTTTCCCGAGTTCAGACAGGAATGTCCCAGCGGCGAAGCAGAACATCCCGGAGTTCCAGCGGTACCGCCCGGACGCCAGGTAACGCTCAGCGGTGGCGGCGTCCGGCTTCTCCTTGAACGAGAGCACGGCCTCGCCGTCGGTCTCGATGTAGCCGTAGCCGGTTTCCGGGTATGTCGGCACTATGCCGAAAGTGACCAGGCGTCCGGCCTTCGCCAGTTCAGCCGCACGCTCAACCGCTGTGCGGTACTCGTTCAGGCCACGCACGAGATGGTCGCCCGGCGCGACGAGCACGACCTCGTCCGGCGCGAGCATCATGCACGCCAGGGCGATCGCCGGAGCGGTGTTCCTGCCGACCGGTTCTACCATCGCCCTGTAGCCCTTGACTCCCAGACCGTCGAGCTGGGCAGAGGCGAGCGAACCCTGGCCCGCGTTGGCCGCGACTATGAAACCGGAACCGAACTCGAGGTTACGACGCACGGCTCCCTCGAACAGCGACCCGCCGGGAACTATGGCGGCGAACTGCTTGGGCAGCGCGGCCCGCGACAGCGGCCAGAGCCTCGTACCGGATCCGCCGCAAAGGATTATCGTCGTCATGGGCCTACACCGACCAGGACCATCGACAGGCTCTCGCCGGGCAATCGTCCGATGCCGTGCGCCGGGAACACGTCTCCCTCGGCGTGCACTACGACGGTGCTGCCGTCGGAACCAAGGCGTTCAGCCTTAGCCGGGTCGACGGCCTTCACGAAAAGGAGTCCGTGCCGCTCGCAGGCATACTCAATAAGGAAGTCGATATCGGAAACTCCCGCGAGCACCAGGCGGGTAACACCTTCGCGCTTCTTGCGCATCACGAATTCCTCGATCATATCGCGGTACAATCCGGCAGCCCTCGCTGTCCGCTTGAAATACCGGTAGGTCCGGTGCGCTATCTCGTTGACGCCCTCGGGGGTCAGCGCGTACTGGATCTTGCGGGCGTTGAGCCGCTTCAGGAGCAACCAGCCCCTGTCCGAGAATCGTTTGAGCAGGGCGTTGGTCATCCCCAGGGACAAGTCGGCGGCGACGGCGAGGTCGCGCTGGGTTATACCCCGGGACCGTTTTTGCGATGAGTATATTTGTTCAAGGATTGCCAGTTCCGCGTCCTCCGGAGAGGCCACGGCGCTGTCGATGGGTATTGTGTTCATGATTCCTGACATCGGGGAATGCCGAAGCTATGGAGGCTGGATACGGGAAGTCAATTCGTCCGTTCGGGCGAATCGATTATTGACGACTGTGGTTCCGCGGCATCCCGAGGCGGCCGAAACACGCTCCCGATCGTACGCGAAAGTCTGTTAGAAAGCCGTTTGGCGTGGCCTGGCCTTCTTGTTCATTCTTCGAACAATGGTAACACTATCCTACCAGAATATCAAGTTGAAGCTCGCCGGATACCATAAAAAAAATCAGGCCACCTTGTGAAGGTGACCTGATTCAGTGTCCGCGAAGCCGTGTTATTTTCGTCCCCGGAACGTGACCCGGACCTGCTTGTACAAGCCCTCGCCCTCGCTCTTCGTCTCGATATCGACGATATCGTTGAGAGTCGTATGGACGATACGCCTTTCGAACGGGTTCATCGGCTCTAGCAGCACCGAATTCCTCGTCCGCCGTACGCGCTCGGCCACTTCGTACGCCATCTTGACGATAGCCTCCTCGCGCCTGATCCGGTAGTTCTCCGAATCAAGTATGATCCTGAGATCCTCGCGGCCCAGCCTGCCTGCGTACACATTGGCAAGGAGCTGGAGCGCGTCCAGGTTCTTGCCTTTCTTGCCTATCAGGATCGCGGCGCTCTCGCTCTCGATCCTGATGCCAAGCTTCAGCTCTTCGCGGAACAGGATGCTCGTCTTGCACGAATACCCCATTTTTTCGATGGTTGTACGGACAAAGTCAACCATTTTTTCTTCGAACTCGCCATCGGCGACGGGGTTGGCGTTGGTCCGCCTTTTCCGCAACGTCTCGTCATGCTCGGCCCTGGGAGCGGCAGCCTCGGGAGGAAGGGAACTCCGGCTGTGCACCCGGATGATTGTCTTGCCCTTCTTGAGGAAACCGCCGCGTTGCGATTCGACTATTTCCACGTCGAACTCGTCGCGGGCCAGACCCAATTCCTGGGCGGCGATCTCGATGGCCTCTTCTTCTGTCCGGCCTTCGAACTCGTATTCCATATTGAAACTCCTATAAGAGAGGTTTTCTTATCAGTTGTTCCCCTTCTTGGCGCCTTTTTTGCCCTTGGGAGGCACGAGCTTCAGTTGCGGCGCCGCCGCGGCTGTCGCAAGGCGTTTCTTGTGCACCGTCCTATTGATGAACACCTGCTGGACGGTCGTGAGGATGTTGGAGGCGATCCAGTAGACCAGAAGGCCGGACGGAACATCGTACAACACGAAGAAGAACATTATCGGCATGCCGTACATCATGAACTTCATCTGCCCGGCGCTTTGCCCGGCGCTCGTCGGTTGCTGCATGAAGCGGCCGTAGAGAAGCTGGCTGACAACGTAGATGATGGGCAGGATACGGATCGCCGAAACCCGCCAGATGACAAGGTTGATTGTCGGGAACGAGTAGACCGCCTCGGGTAGCGACAGGTCGTTGATCCAGCCGGGGATGAATATGGCTCCGCGGAGGTCGAAATGGTTGTTGAACAGCGAATACATGGCGATGAAGATCGGGAACTGGATGAGCAACGGCAGGCAACCTGAAAGCGGGTTGTAGCCTTCCTTCTTGTAGAACTCCGCCATCTCCTGGTTGAGCTTCTGGGGGTTGCTCTTGTACTTGGCCTGGAGTTCCTGGATCTTCGGCTGCAGTTCCTGCATCTTCGCCGTCGACTGGCTTCCCTTGAAGGTCAGCGGGAACATTATAACACGGACGAGAAGGGTGACTAGAATGATGGCGATGCCATAGTTGTGCACCATATCGTAGAACAGGTTGAGGGACCACTTGAGCGCCACCTCCAGCCAGCCGAGGATATTGCCGCCCTCGAGGACGCCTTCCAGATCGCTGCCGGTTCGTTTGAACGCGTTGGCCGTCGGGTCGTCGTATCGTGCCAGCTCGCGGGAGCTTTTTGGCCCCGCGTATACATAGAAGACATCGGTTTGAGTGCTGGCAGTCAAGGGAGGCCTGCTGAACGCCATCGTCGTCACTACAGGCTTTCCGTCGGCGTTGACAGTGTTGTACGTATTCGAGTATTGGGCCAGTTCGGGCATCACGACGAGCGCGAAATATTTGCCGGCGACGGCCGACCAGACGGCCTTGTTTCCCGGCGCCACCTGGGTACCGGGCTTGATCACCTTTCGCTTGCCGCCTTCATACGTGACGATCTTGCGGAAATCGGCGTTCTTGGGTAGCTGGTCGTACGCTGGCCCGATCTGCGGTCCGATGTTCAGCGTATACGAGGCTTCTCCGTTGCCTATCGCCGGGACGCTGCCGTCCTGGCTCGCAACGTTTACCGAAAGCCTGAACATATAGTCCCCGTTCACGAATTCGTAGCGCTTCTTCAGCGTGAACGGAGCCTGCCCGCCCGATGCGGTCGGAGCCAGGAATACCCTGGAGAATTCGATGACGCCGGGTTCCGGGCGCGCGGCCGTCATCAGAGCATCTATCGAGGGGGAATCCGCCCCGCCAAGTGCGACCGCGAACCAGTCTTGCCGCCCGGAAACCGGGAGGAGCAACTCCAGGGGCACGCCATCCTCCAGCTGCTTCTTGAGCCGGAGCGACACCAACTCGCCGCCCTTGTTCGAGAACTTGGCCTCGAACAGGTCGGTCGAAAGGTCGTGCGTCATTTCCCTGTCAGGAACGTCAGGAGCCTGTACGGCAGCAAGCGTGGCCGGGGATCCCTCCTGGGCAGGTTGCACCGGCACTTGGACCTGGACCTGCGCGGGAGCCGCACTCTGCGCGGGAGCGGCCTGGGGAACGGGCGCCGGCTTGGGGAAGAAATAGTTCTGCGCGGCCATGCCTACGGTGATGACGACAACCATCATCACGATGGCTATCATTGTTCGTGCGTCGAACGGCTTATTGGAATCGTCGTTGTTCATGCTCATGGTACCGGATCGAAACCTCCCGGATGGAATGGATTGCAGCGTGCTATTCGCTTCATGGCCAATAAAGAGCCACGAACCGGCCCATGCCTCCCGATAGCCTCGAGCGCATAGCCGGAACAGGTCGGGTAATAACGACAGGAACGGGGCTTCAGGGGAGACAGTACCAACCTGTACAGCCGGATCATTGAAATCAGGACTACGGAAGCGAGACGGTTCATACGCTCACGCCACCAGGGAAGCTTTGAGCAGAACCGCCCGCAACTGGATGCATCGCGGTTCCATCCTGTCTTCATCGGGAAAGATCATGACGACTACATCCATCCCCGGCACGATACCGGGCTTGGCCAGCCGCCAACATTCGGACACAAGCCTGCGAGCCCTGTTCCTTTGCACGGCGTTTCCATATTTCTTCACCGTGACGAATACAGCACGCGTCGTCTGGCCACCGTTAGGACGTACGTTCAGGCGCATTCCCTTGGTCGACCAACGCGATCCTTCGCTGAAAACAAGCGAAATATCACGCTTTTTCCTGATTCGCTCTGTTTTTCTGAAGCGAAAATCGGTCGCGGATCCTTCGCCTTTCCGCACGAAGGTCAATACTTCTTTTTTTCGTCCGAAGTGCTCAGCTTGATGCGTCCCTTTGCGCGGCGGCGCTTCAATACTATTCGGCCGCTCTTCGTCTTCATTCGGGCCCTGAATCCAAATTTCCTCACACGACGGGTCCTGCTGGGTTGATACGTACGCTTCATGACAATTTCTCCTCGGTATATATCCCCACGAACGGTAAAAACCGCCCGAGAGCGTTTCTCTATATCATAGCCGGCGGATTATAGACGGTACACGGCCTTTGGTCAACGCACCGTGCGGAACCTGGAAAAATAATCCGATACGTTTAGTTGACTTTATGGATATATTGGCTACAATGAACGTGGAAGGTGGATCGATGGGGAAATCACAAACAAAAGTCCGCATGTTTTCCGCGCTAGAAGTCGCCAATCTCTGCGGCGTTGTCAACCAGACTGCCATCAACTGGATCAGGAATGGCTATCTGAAGGCTTTCGTGACACCGGGCGGACAATTTCGCATCTATACCGAAGACCTCTTGGAGTTCCTCAAGGAACGATCCATGAAGATCCCGCCGGAACTTGCCTCCGGAATAAAATCCGAGGTTGACTGGCTCAGTATCGCCATAGTCGATGACGATAAACCCCTCAACGACATCGTCAAGCGCTACCTTGAAAAGAGCCACCCTTCCTTCACTATTCTGCAGGCGTTTGACGGATTCGAAGCCGGGGCCCTCCTGGCGGACAAGAGACCCGGGTTCATAATCCTTGATATCGACTTGCCCGGACTCGACGGGAACCAGATTTGTTTCCGTATCAAGAATGATCCGGGGTTCGGCAAACCATTCGTCATCACGATGACGGGACTCGAGAGCCCGGCCATCAAGGAACGGGCTTTGGCCGCTGGAGCCGATGCCTTCATCCCCAAACCGCTCGATTTCGCCTTGCTCGTATCAATGGTCGCGGACCTCGCAGGGAAGGTTCGATAGGGCGATGGAATCGGAAACCGCAGGGACTATCCTGGTCGTTGAAGATGAAGACGCGATCCGCCTCACGCTCCGGGACTACCTTCGAAGGAAGGGCTATGAAGTTCTGGTTGCCTCGGACGGGGTCGGCGCCATCAAGCAACTCCTTGATTATGAAGTAGCACTCGTAGTCACCGATTACCGTATGGACATTCTCGGCGGCGATTATTGGATTAAATTCCTGCGTAAATATTGCCCGGATAAACACGTAATCATCACCTCGGGCTTCCTCAAACCCGAGTTCGAGATACCGTATGAGGTGGTAAACAAACCGTTCGACTACGCTGACCTGGAACGAAGGATCCGCGAGATCCTCCCTGGACATGGAAAAACCAAGCCCAAGCCAAGTTGACGGGACTATTGCAATCCTCGCGCTCGTCAGGGGCAGGGTGCAAGGGGTCGGGTTCAGGTACGAGGCACGGTCATTCGCGCGCTCTTTGGGGCTAATCGGTTGGATCAGCAACCTGCCTGACGGCGGTGTCGAATCGTACGCCGAGGGGCCTGCCTCCGACATTGCCCGGTACAGGAGATGGCTCGAGCACGGTCCACCGGGCGCCCGGGTGGAATCGGTCGATATATCGGAAAGAAAGCCCAAAGGAACGCTGACCGCATTCAGTATTGAGTGATGGGTTCGACTCCTGTCGGATCGCTTATCGACAGAAAAGCCCCGGGGTACCGGGGCTTTTCTGTCTAGCGACCGACGGGAGTCGAACCCGCGTCACGAGCTTGGGAAGCTCGGATAATACCGTTATATGACGGTCGCATTTTGAACGTGGACGCTGAAAGCGTCCGGGTTGTCTAAGGTAACCGTCATTCATTTCGCGCCTGTTCCCCAGAATCACGCTCGGTGTATGACGGTCGCATGTTGGTTGCATAAATAAAAAACGCCGCCTGGGCGACGCTGGTTATTGTGCAAGCGCTCACGCTTATTGTGTGCGCTGTAGCCCGTCGCCTGGAACGGGGTGTGAGCCTCGTTCAGATCGACGGACTGAAATTGGGCGACATACTGAGTATGTCGAAAAGGCGAATGTGTACATCCGCTTGAGATGAATATACAGCGTACATCCGATAATGTCAACCCAAAGGCCGGCAAAGCGGATCGGGTGGTTCGAAGGCCCGGTCCAGCATTGCCGGGTATGTTCACGCCTCGACCGTCTCCGCCTTGGCAGGGGCACCGATCACGCTGGTCTGAAGCATTTTGTAACACTTCGTCGGGCACTTTTCCACGCAAATCCCGCAGGAGGTGCACTTGGAGTAGTCGGTGATAGCGATGCCGTTGACCATAGAAATGCACTGCTCCGGGCAGGCACGCACGCAGGCCTCGCACTTGATGCAGCCAACCTTGCAGCTTTTAAGGACGGTAGCCTTAACCACCGCGTGGTTCGAGCACAGTACAACCGAGCCCTTCCGGTCGCGGGGAACGGTTACGAATATCTGCTGGGGGCATTCCCTGACGCACATGCCGCAACCGGTGCACTTCGCGTAATCGACGTGGGGCAGGCCGTCTTCCTCCATGTGGAGGGCGTCGAACTGGCAAACGGCGACGCAGTCGCCATACCCCAGGCATCCATACGCGCACAGCTTGGTGCCGCCGGCGGACAATTTGGCTGCCCGGCAGGTCTGTACACCAATGTATTCGCCTTTTACCGGTGCCAAGGTCTTGTTACCCTGGCAAAGGAGCACGGCGACAACGTCTTCCGCGGAGGCGTTGACGCCCATCAAGGCACTCAGCGCGTCAAGCGTGGGCTTGCCGCCAGGTGCGCACTTGTTCACGGGCGCGTCGCCCTTGGCGACGGCTTCCGCATAGCCGTCGCAACCGGGGTATCCGCAACCACCGCAGTTGACGCTGGGAAGGGCTTCCCGGACCTTGTCGATCTTGGGATCACGTTCGACCTTGAATTTCTCCTTGAAATACCCCAATGCCGCACCCAAGGCGAACGCGAGCAGCGTGGAGAATCCAAGGGTTATCAGTACTACATTCATTGCGTGGATCCTCCTATTTGATCATACCGGCGAAGCCCATGAAGGCTACCGTTATGAGTCCCGTGGCGACGAATAGTATTGGCGTCCCCTGCAGGAATTTGGGAATCGGGCTCGTCTTTATACGTTCGCGGATACCGGCAAGAAGCACCATGGCCAGCAGATAGCCCGCTGATACGCCAACCGCATACACCAAGGACTCGATAAAGTTGTAATCCTTGGTGATGTTGTCGAACGTGACCGCGAGAATGGCGCAGTTCGTCGTGATCAGCGGCAGGTAGATGCCCATCGCCGAATAGAGACCGGGAACGTTTTTCTTGAGGTAGAATTCCACCAGCTGGACGAGGCTCGCTATCACAAGGATGAACACGAGTATCTGCAGGAACTCGATCCCCAGCGGGACGAGCACGAAATGGTATATCGGCCAGGTTGCCGCGGTGGCCAGGACCGTCACGAACGTGACCGCGAAACCCATTCCTATCGACTGGTTGACATCGGCGGTCATCCCTACATAGGAGCACAGCGCCAGGAATCTCATAAGAACGACGTTCTCGACGAGCAAGGCGGCAAGGAAAATCATGCCGAGGTTCATGCGGCCTCCTTGATGGCCGCTTTGGCGGTCTTGAGTTTGTTAAGCCAGATATTCAACGATATGAACAGGGCGAACACGATGAATCCACCGGGCGGGAGGGTGAAGAACAGGATGGGCTGGAAGCTTTCCGGCAGCACCTGTACGCCCGCCAAGGTACCCGCGCCGAGCAATTCCCTCACAGCGGCGATCCCCACAAGGACCCAGGTGTACCCGAGGCCCATGCCAATGCCGTCGAATATCGCATCTATCGGAGGTTGCTTGTACGCAAAGGCCTCGACTCGCCCCATGATGATGCAGTTGACCACGATCAGCGGGATGAACACGCCCATGGCCTTGGACAGATCGGGGAAGTACGCTTTCATCACCAGGTCGACGATCGTCGTGAACGCCGCGATCACGATGATGAAGATCGGGATGCGGGCATCGTTCGGTATGGCCTTGCGGAAAAGCGAGATGACCAATTCCGCGAACACGTTGACGAACGTCATCGCTATACCCATGCCAATGCCATTCGCCACGCTTGTCGTGACGGCAAGCGCGGAACAGAGTCCGATCATGAGCATCAGCAATGGGTTTTCTGTTATCAAGCCCTGGACCAATATTGTAAGCAATCGTTTCATTTAATACCTCCGGCCGCGTTGGCCTTGAGCCATTCGGAGCCAGCGTCACCGGATCGTTTGACAATACCGGCAAGGGCCTTGCTCGTGATCGTACTGGCGCTTATCGCGATCACGTCCTTCTTGACCTCGAATGGATCGGAGACCGGTTTGTCCTTAAATTGTTCGGTGAAGGTAGTCTTCGCTTTCTTGTCGACGAAATACGCCGGATTGACCGCGTTGGCGCCCAGCCCGGGAGTATCCTTCAGGGTAAGGACGCGGGCACCCACGATGCGGCCAGCTGTCGATACACCGATGAGCATGGTGGTCGCACCGCCATAACTCTTCCCCTCGGCCTTGATGGCGACGCCTACGATGACTCCGCCCTTGGTCGCCTTGTACGATTTCTGGATGATTACCGAAGTATCCTTCGAGACTACGGAGCCGTTGATCTCCTCGAAACTCTCAGCGTCGGGAAACAGGTCCTCGAGGGATGATTCGAGCTGGGCTTGTTCCAGTCCCGCTATCGTAGGTTGGGTAACCGTATACACGAAGGCCAAGGCCACGCACGCGGCAGCGGCGTATAGTGCCAGCACGGTACCGAGCCTGATAATATCCTTCTTCACTTTGCGGCCTCCTTGGCCACCGGTTTGGCGGGCGGAACGAAGCCGTACTTCTTGACGCGCAGCTTGTCCATGAAAGGAGACAGCATGTTCATTATGAGGATTCCGTAGGTGACGCCTTCCGGATATCCGCCGAACTTCCTTATGATCACGGTGACCAGCCCGGCCCCTGCGCCGAAAATAATCTTGCCGAGCGGCGTCAGCGGGCTCGAGGAGTAGTCGGTCGCCATGAACACGGCGCCGAATACAAGACCGCCGGACAGGACGCCGAACACAGGATCCATGCCGAGTATCCATGACGCGATGAATGCAGTGCCTATCATCGCCAAAGGCGTCACGAACGAGATTACCCGGACGGCCATCAGGAATGCGAATCCGATGAGTATGAAAAGTATCGAACTTTCACCTATGCACCCGGCCCGGTTTCCGATAAAGAGCGTCCACAGGGTGGCGCCGTAGTCCGCCGAGGCCGACAGGCCAGCGTCGACGAATCCCTTGCCGACGTCGGCGATTGTGCCGCCAAGCTTGATTATGTTGAGCGGCGTGGCGCCCGAAGTCGCATCGCTTATCCCCTTGAACGGGATGTGCCAGGTGGTCATCGCGGCGGGGAAGCTCATGATAAGTATAGCGCGGCCGATCAGCGCCGGATTGAAGGGGTTGGCGCCGAGGCCGCCGAAGAACTCCTTTGCCATCACAATGGCCGCGAACGAACCCATCGCGATCATCCAGAGCGGTACCGACGGCGGGCTGACAAGCGCTATGAGAAGTCCGGTCACGATCGCCGACAGGTCGCCAATCCGGCTTTCCTGTTTGGTGACAGCCCGGAAGGCGGCTTCCGAGGCGACCGCGGTCACGACCGATACCACGATGACGAGGAGAGCCGGCAACCCGAAGAGGACAACGCCGTAGATCGTCGACGGCATGAGTGCGATGATGACGGCCAGCATTATCTTCCGCGGCGATACGCCCGAGAACACGTGCGGGCTCGATGACAGCAGCATGTTATTTGCCGGCACGCTGGGCCTCCTTCTGTTTCTTGGCGCGGACAAGTTGCTTGCCTACACGGAAGCGCTGTACCAGCTGTATGTGCGAGGGACAGACATAGCTGCAGGTTCCGCACTCGATGCAGTCGAGCACGCCTATCGCGTCCGCCTCGCCGAGGTCGTTCGCCTTGAGTGCCGCGTTGAGCAAGGCCGGGGACAAGTTGCACGAGCAGGCCTTCATGCACCTGCCGCAGCGGATGCACGGCCCCTCGGTGAAGACTTTCGCCTCTTCGGCTGTCATAAGAAGCAACCCGGACGTGTTCTTCTGGATCGGCACCGAGAGCGACGGAACCGCCGGTCCCATCATCGGGCCGCCCATCACTATGCGCCTGAGCTTGGTTTCGTCAACGCGGACAACGCCTGGAACCAGGTCCTGCGCCAGGGTACCTACGGGGACGAACAGGTTTTTGGGCGTCTCGCAGGCGCCGCCGGTGACGGTCAGACCGGTGTCTATCATCGGCTTGCCCAGCCGGAACGCCTCGGAGACCGCCTTCAGCGTACCCACGTTGCTGACGACACAGCCGACATCCATCGGCAAGCCGCCCGAGGGTACTTCCTTGCCGGTGATCGCCGTGATAAGCATCTTCTCGCCGCCCTGCGGGTACTTTGTCTTCAGGAGCTGGATCGAGAAATCGTAGCCGTTCGACTTTGAGGCGATAGCCTTTTCGAGGACCGTGACCAGGTGGATCTTGTTGTCCTCGAGCCCGACGATAGCCTTCTTTGCGCCGGTAATCTTGAGGACTATCGCCATGCCGTCGATCACGTCTTCCGGAGTCTCCTCCATCACGCGCTCATCGATTGTAAGGTACGGTTCGCACTCGGCGGCGTTCGCTATCACATAGTCGATCTGCTTGTTCGGAGGCGGGGCGAATTTGACATGCGCGGGGAAACCGGCACCGCCGACGCCGATGATGCCGGCGTCGCGTATCCTTGCCAGGGCTTCTTCCTTGGTGCAGGTGAACGGATCGAGCGGCTGCATGAAGTCGGTTACGTCCTCGGCGGCGGGTTCTATGACTACGGCCATGCCTTCGAGGTTGTTCGCCTGCATCCTGGGCTCTATCTTTTTAACGGTGCCTGCGATCGAGGCATGGAGAGGAACGGTCATCCGGCCGTCGGCATCGGCAATCTTCTGGCCGCGCTTCACCACGTCCCCTACCTTTACGAGAACCTGCAGGGGTGCCCCAAAATGCTGGTTGACCGGGATGACGACCTGGGTCACGGCGCTGTGGAATTCGATCGGATTGGATGCGCTGCGTTCCTTGCGCTCGGGCGGATGCGTTCCGCCCCTGAATGTTTTGGTGGACATGGCGAGGATGTACTCCTTCTTCCGTTGTGGCCGCGGTATATTCCGCCAGGTTGGCCTGAGATCTCTCTTACGGATACTGTATTTTCGCTCGTCCATTCCGCAATCGGGAAACCCATCCAAAAATGTCGGGACGAGTCGGATCGCGGGTATGTTCTGGACGGGGCGTATCCTACCCCTATGCGAAAAAACCGTCAAGCCGATATATATAGAAAGAACGGGATGTACATCCTGAAATATCGGCAGTCCTCAAAACCATTTTTTTCTCTTGAAGAACACTATCATACCCAAGGCAATCAACACCATCAGGACCCATACCGCGGGGTACGCCCACCTGAGGTCGATTTCCGGCATGTACTTGAAGTTCATCCCGTAGACGCCGACGATGAAGGTCAAGGGTATGAAGATCGTCGAAATGATTGTAAGCACCTTCATCACCTCGTTCATCCGGGTCGACACCGACGATAGGTACACTTCCTGGATGCCAGCCGCGGTTTCCCGGTAGCTTTCCAGCGCCTCTATCACCTGCACCGAGTTTTCCTGCAGGTCGCGGAAGAAGGGGTGCAGTTCCTCTGTAAGCAGTTCCGATTCCGAATGGAGCAACTCCGCGATCGTTTCTCGGACGGGCCATACGACCCGCCGGAACCGGTTCAGGTCGGCTTTCACGTTCTGGAATCCGGCCATGAAACCAGATGAATCCCGGGGCGATGCGCTCGAGTCCTCGAAATCCTCGAGCCTGTTGCCGAGCCACTCGAGAAGCGAAAAATAATTGTCTATTATTATGTCCATCAGCGCGTAGGCCAGGTAGGATGAACCAGTACGCCTCAGTCGTCCGCTCCCCGTCCGCAGGCGTTCCCGGATCGGGCCAAAGCAATCGCCCGGGCTTTCCTGGATGGTCAGCACCGCGTTCGAGGTGAGAATTATGCTCACCTGCTCGTATTCAATCGTATCGTCCGGCCGCCTTGTCAGCATTTTGGTGATTATGAATAGATACCTGCCGAAATCCTCGATCTTTGGTCGGTGCTCGGTGTTGAGGATATCTTCTATTGTAAGTGAATCCAGCTTGAAAAACCCGCAAATCCGCTTTACAGCGTCCTGGTCCGCGAGTCCGTTGATGTTCACCCAATTGACCATCCCGTCCTCGAGCATAGCCAGTACCTCTTCGATGTGATCCGGTGTCACGAACGATATGTCTTCCTTGTCGTACTGGATGAGCGAAAATGCGGCTTCTGTAGGTACCTTGTCCCCGATATAGATTGGTGACCCGGGGGTTGAACCGGTTCCTCCCGTAGGCACGCTCTTGAAGATCGGCTCGATATGCCTGCGCGTTCTCGCATGCTTAATCCCGCTCATACGCCCGCGCCTGGCCCATGCTCGCGCTTCTCGATGAACTCATCGAGCACGGTCCGGTCTTCCTGCGTCATCCGCGTGAACGAGACGCCGAAACGGCAAGCACCGGAGGTGTCGGCGACGCTCGTTACTATCCCTTCCGCTTCCAGCTCGGGAGAAGAGCCTTCAGCGAACGGGAGCGAGAAGCTTATCCAGACGCCGAGTTCCGGTTCGAGGTATTCGTCCGAGACGAACGACACACCACCTCGGGACACATCGCTGGCGCGGGTGTCGATATAACGCTCCTTGGTGAGATCGTACACCACCATCCGCGACAACTCGAAGCGCTGCTCGCTCCTGCGTTCGGTTTCCATGCCGTTACTATAAACCCAAACCAGTCAGGAAACCATGAAAAAGCGCCTTACTTCTTCCGGTTCTTGAGCAACTCGGCGAACGGATTGTAGCTCGTCCCATCGTCATCGCGGTCCACCGCGCCGCTGCCCGTTGCCTTGGGCGCGGGAAGCTGCCCTCCGCGATTGCCCATTGACGCGCCCGGCCGCGCCTGCCCCTGCCCGCCGGAAGGCTGGGATCCGTCCGCCCGCCTGGCTACGAGCGCACGGCGAGGTTCGGCCGGCCGGCTGGAAACAGCGCCGACTGTTTGTCCCGCTTGGTTGCCGCCACTTGAAACCCGTTCGCTCCGCCCCGCGCCTGGAACATCCTGTCTGCGTTCGCTCTTGAGAGACAAGCCGATGCGCTTGCGGGCAAGGTCGAGCGATATGATCCTGAATTCCTTGACGTCGCCGACCTTGAGCACTTCCATCGGGTCCTTGACGAAGCGGTCGGACAGCTCGGAGACGTGGATGAGGGCGCTTTCCTTGATGCCGATGTCGATGAAGGCGCCGAAGTCGACGACGTTCTTCACCTTGCCGGTCACCATCATGCCTTCTTTAAGGTCTTCGAACGCGAGGACGCCCTGCTGAAGCACCGGCTTGGGGTAGTCGTCGCGCGGGTCGCGGTTGGGCTTCTTGAGTTCGGCGACGATGTCGTCGATGGTCGTATCCCCCACGGCGTATTTCTCCTTGAGCGCGGACCGCTGTTCCTTCGCGGGATCCTTGCCAGCGCGGACGCCCTCGAGGATCTCGCCGGCGAGGGCGTAGTTCTCGGGATGGACCCAGGTATTATCGAGCGCGTTGGGACTTTCAGGGATCTTGAGGAAGCCGGCGCACTGCTCATAGGTCTTGTCGCCCATCCCCGAGACGCCCTTGAGCTGGTCGCGGCTTGTGATCTTGCCGTTTTCATCACGGTACTTGACGATCTTTTTAGCGAGCGACGAGTTGATGCCCGAGACATGCTTGAGGAGCATGTGGCTGGCGGTGTTGATGTTGACGCCGACTCTGTTGACCACCGATTCGACGACCTCGTCGACTGTCTCCGAGAGCCGCTTCTGGTTGACGTCGTGCTGGTACAGCCCGACGCCTATGCTCTTTGGGTCGATCTTGACGAGCTCGGCGAGCGGATCCTGGATGCGCCTGCCTATCGATATCGCGCCGCGGATCGTCAGGTCGAGCTCGGGGAACTCCTCGCGGGCCACGTCGCTCGCGGAGTACACCGAGGCGCCGTCCTCGTCGACGACCGCGTACTTCGACTCGCCGCCGAGCTCTGCGAGCGCCTCCGAGACTATTTTCTGCACGTCATGGCTGCCGGTTCCGTTCCCGACCGCGACAAGCTGCACCGAATAATCCTTGATCGCCTTGACGAGAGCCTTGCAGGCTTCTTCCGGCTTTTGCTCCTGGTAGATGACGAAATACCCGAGGAACTTGCCCGTCTCGTCGATTGCGGCGCACTTGGTGCCGGTGCGGATGCCTGGATCGACGCCAAGTACCCTCGTGCCCTTGATTGGGGCCGACAAAAGCAGGTTCTTCAGGTTCTCGCTGAATACGGTGATCCCGTGAACGTCGGCGTTGTCCATCGCCTCCGAGCGGATTTCCCGGAGCACCGCGGGGGAAATCAGCCGCCGCAACGAATCGTCGATGGCGTCGCCGTGGTAGCCGTTTGCGATCTCGTAGCGCTCCTGCAGGCGCTTGACCGCGGCGTCCTCGTCGACTTCGAGGCCGACTTCCAGCTCGCCCTCGCGCTCGCCGCGGTTGATGGCGAGCACGCGATGCGGCTTCAGCGAGGAGAGAGGTTCGCGGTAGTCCCAGTACATCTGGTAGGTGCTCGATTCCTTCTTCTTCTCGTCCCCGACGCCTTTGACGGTCATGAAGCCGTCGCGCAGGTACAGTTTCTTGATGACGGCGCGGTTTTCCGGGTCCTGCGAGGCGCGTTCGGCGACTATGTCCATCGCTCCCCTGATCGCGTCCTCGACGCTCGCGACCGACAGCTCCGGATTCTCGGTGTTTTCCTTGACGTAGCCGGGAGCGGCGGCGTTCACCGCGGCGGCGCCCTTGGTCATCATGATCCCGGCGAGCGGTTCGAGGCCCTTCTCGACGGCGAGCATCCCGCGGGTCTTCTTCTTGCGCTTGTACGGCGCGTAGATATCCTCGATCTCGGTCAGCGTGGCGCACTTGCGCAAGTTGCCGTAGAGCTCCCCGGTGAGCTTGCCCTGCCCGTAGATAGCCTGGATCACCTCGATGCGCCTGGTCTCCAGATTGGTAAGGCTCTGGTGCAGGTGGACGACATCGCGGACCTGGACTTCGTCGAGCTCGCCGGTGCGCTCCTTGCGGTAACGGCTTATAAAGGGCACCGTGCAGCCTTCGGCGGTCAACTCGACGACCGCGGAAGCTTGGCTCGCGCGTATGGTAAGCTGCGTAGCTATGCGGTTGAGGAGGTCCGCCGCGCCGACTTCAAGCCCGGCAATGAATTCGTCGTTCAGTTCCATGATGCCACCTTTATTGAGGCTATTTCAAAATGCAGACGCATTTTGAAATAGCTTCCTAAACTTGCGCAGATTTCGTAGCATTTCTTGCTACTGCAAGGAATGCGTCGCCAGTACTCTGGCGCAAATGCATAGCTAATTTCAAAAGTAACCGACTTTTGAAATTGGCTCTATTGCTTCTTGCGTAATTCAGTGAGCAGGCCCTCGGGGCTGAAGCCTCCGAGGTAGGCTATCGCGCCGCCTATGCAGATGACAGGTTCGAGGCTCGCCATCGACAGGATGCGCTCCACGTCGGTGTTCCTCGCGATGTTGTCTGGCGTGGATTCGTAGAAGTTCACCGCGTACCGTCCTCCGAGCTCCGAGGAGGCCAACAGGCGCGCGAAATCATCGACCAGATCCCTGGTCCGGCGCTTGGCGCCCGGCGAGCATTCGGCGCACGAGTGCTCGCAGCCCGCGCAGATCTCGTCATCGGCCTTGCCGTATACATCTATGCTGATTGCTTTGTTCATAGGCTCCGTAGGTCCGCAACGATACGGGGAACGGGGATAAAAATCAAGCGGGATCCGGTTTTTTCGGAGCCGCCCTGCGGTTCTTCGCTCCGCGGTTTTCCTTCTCGAGCGTTCCCGCGAGCGACGACAGGATGCTCCTGAACGACTCGTCCGCGACTCCTTCGATCGTCTGGTCCACGGTCTTCCTTTCAAACCCGTCGACGTTCCGGGCTTGGCCCGCGTCTTCTTGGGCCTGCTGTCCCGTGGTCGCGTCCGCCTTGACCCCACCGCCTGAGAAAGTCAGCCGCGCTGTGCCCGGAGGGGATCCGTCCTTGGCCAGCCGGAAAGCTATACCCGAAATTCCGAGCTCGGGGAAAGTGCGCGCCACAGCATCGAGTATCTGGTTCTGTCGCATCTGGAGCAGCTGGATCCAACCCGGGTGCTCGGCTTCGACGAACACGATGCCGTTGCGCACATCGGCAACGCGCGAATGCGCCGCGAGGTTCTCGCCGGCAGCATGCTTCCAGAAGTCCGAGAACCGCGTCCAGGCATCCGCCTTGTCGCGTACGGCGGGAGAAAGAAGTATGCCGAGAAGGTCGGATGCTTTACGTACGCGAGAATCGTCCATCGTCCGTCCAGTATACGACAGTGTCGGCCGACGCGTAATCCCGGTACGGCTCGCCGGGCAGGAACGTGAAGAACGATTGCTCCGCCTCTGGGAGGTTTTCCATGAACCGCAGCCGTTTTTCCGGGTCGAGTTCCAGGAGCACATCGTCGAGGAGCAGCATCGGAGAACGGCCGCTGGCCGCGGAGTAGTGCTCGGCCTGCACGATGCGGAGGGTCAGGCTCAGAAGCCTGAGCTGGCCAGTCGAGGCGCGCCCTGAAAAATCGCCGCGCTCGTCAATGAACGCGAACCGGTCGCGGTGGGGCCCGCTCAGCGTGGTGCCCATCGCAAGTTCCCGCTCCCGGGAAGCGCCAAGCCTGGAAACGACGTCATCGAGAGCCTCACCGCGCTTCCAGGAGGGTCGGTACGATACACCGACGCGCCTGCCCAACCTGGCAACCTTCTCGTACCGCGGCGCGAAGCGGGCGTCGAACTCCCCGGCCATTCTCGCCCGCTCTTCCACGAGGCCGACACCGTACGTAGCCAGCTGGATGTCCAGGACGTCGAGCAGGTCCAGGGTATGCTCCTTGAGCGCCAGGTTGCGGGTCTTCAGCACCTTGCGGTACGCGCGCAACTGGTCGATGTATCCCGCGGATACAAGGCTCGCCGTCTGGTCGAAAAAGAAACGCCTGCGTTCAGGCTCTCCCCGGGCGAATTCCATGTCGTCGTGGCAAAACACTACCGCGGGATTCCTCTCCACAAGATGCTTGCGGTCATGGACAGGTTTGTCATCCTCACGGATCGCTTTTACTCCGGAGTCCCAGGAAACCCGGCAACTCGAAGCATCCGGGCCGATTCCCCTGACGGACCAGGAACTCCCGTCAAGCTTGGCGCTCTCCGCGTCCGCGCATGCCCTGAACGACGATCCATAGCACAGCGTGTATATCGCGTCGAGGAAGTTGGTTTTGCCCTGCCCGTTTTCGCCGACGACAAAAACGGACGGGGCATCCGTCTGGATGATCCCGTCCGCAAGATTACGGAACGTTATGGTCTCGATGGAAGAAAAAGGCATCCGCGAGGCGCCGGGCGCCCTTAGTCGACCTGCATCGGCATAAGGACGTGGAAACTGTCCTGTTCCGGATCCGGGGAGAGCATTACGGCCCTCGCCGTGTCGGTAAACTTGAGGCACACCATGTCGCTGTCGATCACATGCAAGGGATCGTCGATATATTTATAATTCATCGCGATCACCGCTTCCTGACCATCATACTCGCACTGGATCTCCTCGCGGGCCGTGCCTATCTCGCTCTCCTCGGAAGAGACGACTATCTTGCCGGGAGCCAGCGAAAGGTAAGTACGCCTGGATTTCTGCTCGACGAAGATGGACACGCGCTTTAGAGCGTCGAGCAGGTCCTGCCTCTTGAACTTGACGACGTACTGAAGGGATTCCGGGATTACCTTCTGGTACGTCGGGAACTGCCCCTCGATGAGCACAGTGCTCAAGCGGTACTGACCGAACTTGACGAAGAGGTTCTTCTCGTTGACCGCGAGCATTATCTGGCCTTCGTCGGGGGCGCGGTGAAGGATCACCGAGAGAATTTTCGGCGGTATTATTATTCCTTTGAACTCGGGTATGCCTTCGACGATGGCGCGCTTGACGTAGGCGAGCCTTCTGCCGTCGGTGGCGACCATCGCAAGCCCGTCCTGCAACCTTTCGAGATAGACGCCGTTCATGAAGTACCTGGTCTCGTCGTCAGAAACGGCGAACACGGTCTGGGAGATCATGCGCCGGAATTCGTCGGCGGGTACCGCAAAGAACGACGAATCATCGATGTCCGGGAGCTGGGGAAACTGGTCGCTCGCTATTGTCTTGAGGCTGAACTGCGCTTTCTTGAAACTCGGCTTTATGACGATCCTGGTATCCTTGTGGTCTACCTCTATCGTCCCTTCAGGAATGCTCGAGAGGATTCCCGTCAGCTTGTCACAGAACACTGTAACGCTGCCAGGTTCCTGGATCTCGACGGGCATCCTCGTCTCGAAGCCTATCTTGATGTCGGTCGCCCGAATCAGCAGGGAATTGTCCTGGGCCTCGAGATACACGTTCGAGATGACGGACATGGCGCTCTTGGAAGAAATGATTTCCTGTGCAAAGCTGATCTCGCGTTGCAGGGCGCTCTTTTCGCAGACGAATTTCATGGCTATGACCTCACTCTTGTGCTTCCAACGAAGATAGCACGAAAGAGGGCCAACGCGCAATAAAAGGATTGGACGGGTACAGGATCGTGTCCTTATTGATTCAGTAAATATATATATAACAGTAATAGTTATAGTAAGGGTGATGTATAAGTGTAAAAGCCCATTATCTCTTTATCAACGATAGCTTTGGGCTGTGTATAATTTGTTCCGGGAAGCGACGCGCTTTTGCACATGTCCCGCCCTTCAACGCGGCTGTGCCCGGCGTGCCTTCCTTTTCAACAGGAAGGGCACCGGATGTCTACCGCTTAGCCTTTGATGCTCATCTGCCTGATCGACTGTATCAGCTTCTGGATTTTGGAATCGAGGGTGGGATCGAGCCGCAGCTGCTCGTCTATCTTCTGGCACGAGTGCATCACAGTCGTATGGTCGCGCCCCCCGAATTCCAGCCCCAGCTCGGTCGTCGAGTATTCGGTGATCTCCCTGGCTATGTACATCGCCATCTGCCTCGGCACGACTATGCTCCTGGTGCGCTTCTTGCCCTTCAGGTCGTTGGCGCTCACCTTGTAAGCCTCGGAAACCGTCCTGATTATATGGTCTATTGTCACGTTACCGTGCCTGGTCTGGCTGAACATGTCCTTAAGCTGTTGCTGGGCGATCTCAAGCGTTATGTCCATGCCAAGGAGGTCGGCAAACGCGCTCAGCTTGACGAGAGCCGCTTCGAGGTCGCGCACGTTTGTGGAAATGTTCCTGGCTATCACATCGAATACCTCTGGAGGGATCCGCAGCTTGTTCGTCTCGACCTTTTTCTTGAGTATTGCGTAGCGGGTCTCGTAATTGGGCGGCTGCAGGTCGACGTTCAGCCCGCGCTCGAACCTGTTCCTTAGCCTGTCGGAAAGGTTCTTTAGCTCGGAAGCCGGCCGGTCGCATGTGAATATCATCTGCTTGTTCGCGTCATATAACGCGTTGAACGTATAGAACAGCTCCTCCTGGGAACCTTCCTTGTTCTCGAAGAAGTGGATGTCGTCTATCAGCAGCATGTCGACCGAACGGTAGCGGTTCTTGAATGACGACATGCTCTTCTCGTGGATAGAGTGGATGAAGTCGTTGGTGAAGTCCTCGGCCGAGACGCATATGATCTTCAGCTTCGGGTTGAGAGCCCAGGCCTTGTTGCCGATCGCCTGCATAAGGTGCGTCTTGCCGAGCCCTACGTCGCCATATATCAGGAAGGGGTTGTACGCGGTGCCTGGGTTGCTCGAAATGGCGATGGCGGCATTCGCGGCGAACATGTTGTTCTCGCCGATGACGTAATTGTCGAAGGTGTATATCTGGTTGAGCTGAGGATGTTTTTCCTTGTGGCGTTCGTGTTCGCCTCCGGTTTTACCGGGTTTCTGGTTGTCTTGCCGGGGAGTGGACCGTTGTGGCTTTTCCAGGGAAGAATCCGGTTTGACCACGACGAACTCGACGCCCAGGTGCTTGCCTGACAAATCGAAGAGCTTGGTCTCTATGGGTTTCTGGTAGGTCTTGGCCAATTGGTCCAGATAGAAAGCCGAGGGAACCCTCACCAGGATCGACTCCTGCGTCGCCGATTCGTATTCGATGTTGAACCACATCGAGTATTCCTGCTCGCTCAGTTCGGCCGAGAACTGGTTCATCGCCTCTTTCCAAAAGACTCGATAGTCCCAGCTGTCCATGTATCAACGCTCCTTGATCGTAGTTGCCAACAGGTTTTCCACAACTTGACCTTCGACCTGAAAGGAGTATAGCACCCCCGGGTTCATCAAGACAGGGCTCCCGCAAACAAATTTTACTAAATATTTATATAGTAGTTTCTGGTAAATTCATATATCGAAAACAATTATACAATAGAATCAAAATTTCTTCATATTTTCATAACATATAAAATGCAACGCTATTCCATATACAGTATTGGAATATTTTGTTTTGCACAAGATATGCACACCCTCGCAAAGGATAGTCGAAGCAGGTTGCCATCCTTTACTTTTTACCCCGCAGACTATATACTCGGTCATCGCCCGGTAAGCCCTGACGCCTCCATGGTCTGCGGCGAGCGTACGTCATGAGGCGCGGGATACTGCCTCGATCACCCATATTATCCACGGAACAACACAATGGAATCGACCTATTCAGCGACTAGTATCCAGGTATTGAAAGGCTTGGAAGCCGTCCGGAAACGACCGGGCATGTATATCGGCTCAACCGGTATCGACGGCCTCCACCACCTCGTCTACGAGGTGGTCGACAATTCGATAGATGAGGCCTTCGCGGGCTATTGCGACCGGATAGACGTGGTACTCGAGAAGAACGATATCGTCAAGGTCACCGAC
>CAZKJA010000006.1:0-27964 GCA_964552925.1 uncultured Treponemataceae bacterium | reverse complement strand
AAGGGGGTGAACGTAGACTGCGCCGGAGTCGTTGGGGCAGGGGCAGGAGTAGCTATAATCGAAGCAGGACTTGTCTGTCCCGCCGCTTCGTCCGGCCGGGGGGCTGTACGTCGGACGATCCTTCTCTTATGGGCGGGTTTTGAAGCATCGTCGGCTTGCTCATTGTTCTTCTCGAGTGTATCGGCGGCATCGAGGCCAAGTTCTCCCTGGGATTTCTCCTCGGGTTCCATGGACGAATCGTCCTCTTGGCTCCTTCGAAATATTGCCATTCGTTTCTCCATTGGGTGGTGTGGGCGACCATCTACAAACGGGAGTCGGCTACGGCCAACCCTCCGAGCGGTCGAATTTATCTGGATGTGCACTCGTCCCGGTGTTCCTGGCGCTGTGGGTGCTTTTCCGTTTCCGGTCGGGATTTTCAAGGACGGCAACCGGATGGCGCCGTGCCTGCGCGCCGAAGCGCACAATTCATTTTCCTTGCTTCAACGATACTCCTGCCTGGAGTGTATTGTCAAGCTCGTTTGCTTGGCAGAGCAAATTCAGCAGATGATCCAGCGCCCACTTGACCGCGCTCCTGCGGATCTGGTCGCGATCGCCCGGGAAAACGTGCGTTCCAGCATGGACCGTACCCCTGACATAAAAGCCGAACCATACGGTCCCGACGGGTTTGTCCGGTGAGCCGCCATCGGGTCCTGCGATTCCCGTGATTGAAAACGCGCAATCTGATCCGAAGGTATGCTTGGCGGCGCTGGCCATTGCGATAGCCGATTCCCTGGAAACGGCTCCGTGCGCTTCCAGGATGTGTGCCGGCATGCCGAGTGCGAGGCTCTTCGCGCTGTTGGCGTACGCTACGACGCAGCCGAGGAAGTATTCCGAGGCTCCCGGTTCCCTGGTCAAGGCCGCCGCGGCCAAACCGCCGGTGCAGGATTCAGCGCAAGCCAAGGACATGCAGTTTTTTTTCAGATACGAACCAAGCTTGTGCGCGGCAAGACCCTGAGTCATGATCCGCTTGACGCCTTTTGCGCGAAAGGATCGAAGGTTTCGCCATCGCGGACCATTTCGCAACGGCCCTCGAACAAGACTCCATCGGATATCCGGAGCTTGACCGTTTTTACATTTCCCCTCACTTGCGCGCTGGAACGTAGCTCGACCTTGTCTGCGGCTTCCATATCCCCGTGGATCGAACCGGCCACCACAATGCTCATCGCGCTCATCTTGCCAACATCGACGGATGCGCCTTCGTCGATGAATAGCGCTCCCTTGGCTTCGATATTGCCGTCAAAATGGCCTCGTATCATGAGGCTGGAGTCGAATTTGAGCTTCCCCGAAAAACTTGTAGAGGATCCCAGGACAGTGACTATATCTGACTCATGGTTAAGCGTTGATGATTTGGGCATCGGTTCCTTTTCCTATTTATGCTTCATTACGAATACGCCATCCCAGTCTTCATCCGGCGGATCCGTCAAGTACAGCTCGCAACGCTCATGGTACACCTTGGACGGCCCGTCGTTGGGATCTATGGCTAAAGCCGCCGAAAACCTCTCGGAGGCATTGGAAAACTGCATCAACTTGTACAGCTTCCTTCCCTCCGCGAACAGTTCCAGAACCCGCTTTTTATCCTCGCTTATCATCTGGGTTCCCTCCTTGGGGTGTCGATCTGCCGCTTGTCATGCATCCGCAATTTGTTCCGTACCTTCGATATATCCATTGATTCGTTGCGGAGGCCTTCGGACTGGCTTTTCAAGGTTTCAATCGTTGTTTCCAGGCCGTTGAAACCCGCGAGCGCTTCAGATGCCAGACGGCTCGCCGTTTCCATATCCCCCGCTACGGCTACCAATTTCAAGGCCTCTTTGGTCGCGCTCAGGGCCGACGACAGTTTTTCAAGCGCCAGGTCGCCAAGTTTGAGTCGTTTTTCCCGGATTTCAAGCTGGCCAATCAGCTCATGGGTTCGTAATACAGCCCTGATCCTGGCCAGGACCTCGGCAAAATTGAAAGGCTTTGTGATATAGTCATCGGCGCCTGACTCGAGTCCTTCCACTTTGTCTTTTACGTCATCCAATGCCGAAAAAATGATTATGGGAGTATCGGCGAACTCGGCATACTCGGGGGATGCCTTGATCAGCTTCGTTACTTCCCAGCCGGAAAGTTTTGGCATCATGTTGTCAAGGATTATCAAATCGGGACGAAGCTTTCTCACGGCTTCGAGCGCTTCCTGTCCGTTCTCTGCCCGATGTACATCGAATCCCAATTTGGTGAGCATGACGTCGAAAAACTCGAGGTTGAGCTGCTCGTCATCAACAACCAAAATTCGTTTCCTGGTATCCACGGGGCGCTCCGTTCACGCTGATGATGTATGGTGGTCGGGTTTGTAACCCGGAACAATGTTCAAAGCCTTAAGGCGATGTCCGGACGCATCGCTATCTTCCTACACACCACCGCTATTGTCAATGTTTATGACGCAACGAAAAACCATGAAAACACGCAGATGTTTGATTGCCCAGGGTTTTTCGGCCAGGAGGATCGCCACGGCTGGAGGCGACGCTATTCAATAATTGTCGGGTCAGCCGCAGGCGGGCCATCGGAGCCGATCTTCCATGCTTCCTGCTTGAGTTCGCGGCCTGGGCGGAAAACGGCAACGCCATGATCCGAAACTGAGACGGGCTCTCCAGTTTTTGGATTTCGCGCACGTTTCCGACCTTTTCTGATACGTACTTCAAAGGTGCCGAAACCGCGCAGTTCCACGGCTTTCTCATCCAGTATCGCCTTCTTTATCTCCTCGAACAAGCCATCGATGAGAATGTGGATGTCTTTGCGACCGAGGGATGATAGCTCGTGAAGAGCATCTATCAACTCGGCCTTCGTCACTTTTCTGGCCATACCGCGACTCCTAAAAAACCGAGCCACTATCTGCCGCGACGGTCGCCTTCCCTTGCGGGGGGAGCTGAACCGTACGAGCGGAGCTGGCAAGCTTCTGGTTTCTGGCGCTTTATGCGCCGAGTACGTTAACGAGCCGCTGCATCCTGGACTTTTTGCGCGCGGCAGTGTTTTTTTTGATGATACCTTTTCTCGCAGCGGTGTCAATCTGCTTGATCATATCCTTGAGCGTTGCCTCGGCGAGTGCTTTGTCTTTGCCGTGGGCCGCAACAACTACACGCTTGGCGGCAGTACGTACGCTACTCTTCACTTTTTTGTTACTTAGTCGTCGTTTCTCATCTTGCTTATGCCGCTTCTCGGCAGAAGAAAATTTGGTAGCCAAGCCATCCTCCATTCAGGTTATCCATGCTATGTGGCAATTCGACAGGAATTTACGTCGGTAGAAGAAATTACCAGAACACGGCGAGTATGTCAAGGATGAAGCGGGCGACCTGTCCGGCTTGATGGGAGGTATGCAGGAAAAAAAAGCCGCCCGGCGATGGACGGCCCTCAGGACGGAATTTATAGAGCCTAGCTGAAGTCACTCGGTCTGCGTTCCGTTCGTTTGCATTTCTCGCATTCAGCCACATTCTTGACACGACCATCTTCGAAGAGGGTCTTCATCTTGACTTCGCCGCCGCAGGGGCAATAAAAATGATGCGTCGTGCTGGATGTACGAGAGTTCTTGCTTACCTGTCCCATGACGAACTCCTTCTAAAATCGGTCAACCCGTGGTCGACCCCGCCCGATCGCGCCTAAGCTATCCTCGAGCTACATATATCTGGTTCAAGCGATGTTTGGAGACATTCGCTTGGATCACAAAATATCTCGAATTTCACCCTTGTGTCAACCGTGCTCCAGGCAAGCCATGGCGCCAAAGTCAGCAGGGGTCAGTCCTGGATTCGGTAGCTTATGGCTTCGCGTTGGTTTTCTTGAGCAATTCCTGGAGTTGCTCCTTGTTGTACAGCTCCACGGCCCGGTTTTCAGCAAATTCAACGGCAGTGCGGGCAAACGTCGAGCTGGTGACTATAGTCCCGCGGATGATTCCAAGTTTTTTCATGTTATCAAGCAACGATCGTATTGCCGAATCGTCCAGCGGTTCCGAAACCCGGAGAAACCTCAGTAGGTGAGGCTTTTTTTTCGTCGCCAACCATTTGTCGGATTCATTTTCCACCGCTATGAAATCCACGCCGTTCGGAGTACCTATGACATCCTGAATTGCCAGGTTGAGCCCCGTAAGCGCGACGCGTTTGCACAATTCGATGAAGTCTTCCTGCCCGCATGTCAGGAAATCCTTCATGTGATCGTCCGTCCTGTACTCCTGGTAATGTGTCAGCTTTTCCGCCACGTCCTTGAACTGGGGCTTTTTTGCATAGATTTTCTCCCATTGCTCTATCGCCTTGTCCAGGTTCTTGAGCTTCTCGAAACAGAGAGAAAGGAAATAGCGGCTGTAATAGGATTCGTTCGATCCATCATCCTTGCAAATCTTGACCGCGCGTTCCAGTTCGATTATGGCATTGTCGTAGGATCCCTGGTTCATGTACGTTCCGCCGCGCTCTATCAAGGCTTTTATCTTGAGCGAGGGACTTTTTTGGGCTCGCTCAAAAGCCAGCAGGGCTCCTGTATAATCATTCGATTCCTTCAGGAGTTTACCCAGGTAATAATAGTTGTCGTAATTGGAAGGGTCTACCTTGATGCTCGCCTCGAACTCGGCTTTTGCTTCGAGCGGGTGTTTTGTCTTGTACAGGATGAGTCCCAGAATGTAGTGGGCTTTCCCATGACGTGGATCGAGTTCGGCGGCTTTCCTGGCATATTTTATTGCGACATCGGATTTACCGCGCTCGTCAAAGATTCGCGCGCATTGGAAAAAGTATTCGGCGTTCGACGGGTTGGCTTTGACGAGGAGTATATACTCCTTGAGCGCCTCTTCCAGTTGGCCGAATTTCTCATAGAGATCGGCTACAAGCCGTCGAAATTCGCTTTCGGGAATTTCGTTGTCGAATTGCCCTATGCTTCCCACGGTCTTGTATTCCATCAAGGCGAGTTCGAGTCTGCCTTGCTCCTGGTATATCTTTCCCAGGTAGTAGTGGGCTACCGCGTTCTTCGGTTCCTTGGCGAGCACGTTCTTGACAATTCGTTCGGCGGCTTGGTGCCGTCCCTGCTTGAGCAGGTCGGCTACGTTTGAAAGCCGTTTTGGCATGACTATCATGCGGATGAGGAATACGCTCAGTATGCCGATGGCAATGCCGAAGAATATAATGAGGATTACGATGAATGACATCGGTCCACCTTGTCCTTATGGTTTTGGGAACGAGCCCGTTCCGCTTTGAATAGCGAACAGGCCGTGGTATCTTCATGCATAGTAAACGATTCGGTCTTTAATTTCCATAGCGTTTTGAAATTCTGCGTTGATACCGGGTCAAATCTGTGGTTTGGTGATTACCAGGGGGTATGTATGTCGGCCTTCGGTACGCCGGTACGGGCGATCGCCAGTTTCATGAAGGTCTTGCCGGTCATCGCGGTGGTGCTGCTCAATCCCGCGATCGGTTTTACTTCCGATCTTTCGGACCGGGCGGTGAAGCTTTTCATGGAAAACAAACCCAGGGAGGCCGCCGCCGCTCTGGAAATGGCCATAAATGAAACAGGCGCGGATGAAAAACTCGGACTGTACCTTGGCATAGCGTACCAGCAGCTGGGACGATGGGACGATGCCATAGCGGCATTCCGCAAAGGCCTGGTCTCGTCCATGCAATACCGGCATATGTACCTGTTCAATATCGCGAACTCATTCTATGCGCAGGATCGTATATCTTTTGCGCTCGAATACTACGACCAGGCGCTGGTGGCCAGAAGCGATTACGCGCCTGTGTACCTGAACCGGGCCAACGCCAAGATGCGCTTGAATGATCACTCGGGTGCCTCCGTCGATTATTCACGGTACCTTGTCCTCGATCCGGGTTCCACCCAAGCGGGGGAAATCCGCAGGCTTCTCGATCTTCTTGGGACGAAGGCAGCCGAGGCGGATAGCAGGAAGGCAGCGGAGGAGGCGAAGCGCATCGCGGAGGAACAGGCCAAGCAGGCGATGCTCGACGCTGTGACCCGCTCGCTCATGGAGGCTGCGGAATCTACTACGAACCTTTCGGCCGGATCGGGCGACGCCCAGGGCTATGACGCCGATTTATCACTCGACGAATGAGGTAGGACTACGTGACCACACAGAAAAAGAAACTGACTGCAATCATTGCTATAGCTTTGGCATGCCTGCTCGTAGCGGGTGTCGCCCTGGGAATAGCCACGGCTTCCGGGGGCAAGCAACGCGGCAACATGCTATCCTTGGCGCGCGATTACATCGCCCGGGGTGACTATGACCGGGCGCTCGATATACTTGACCGCCTTATAATCAAGGACGCGGCCGACAAGGATGCGCGCATGCTGCAGGATGAGGCGTTGGCCGGCAAGAGCAAGGCGAGGATCCAGGCCGATGAAGCCGCCAAGGCAGGCAGCGGGGATACGGGCGCCTTGGCCCAGAGCCTCGGCGAACTCGGGAAGACGCTCGAGAGAACCGCGACAACGGTGGCCCAATCCGCCGGGACGAAGCAAGCCGCGGCGAGCGACACCGCGGCGAGCGAGGCTGCCGCCGCGGCGGCGCGCAAGGCCGAGGAAGTAGCCAGGGCCAAGGCGGAGGCCGAAGCCGAAGCCGCGAGGAAGCGCGCCGCCCAGGAGGAACTGTCGCGGAAAAGCAGCGAGTTGCGTTCCAGGATGGAAGCTGTCAACACGCTGGTCAAAGCCGGGAAGGAATCGATATCGACCGGCGACTATGCGGGCGCAAAAAACTCCTTCGAAGGCGCGGTATCCTCGTTGCCGGCGGGGGAGGCCAAGTTCTCGGCCCAGACCCATGCCGATATTGCCGAAGGCTATTACGACGGATACAAAAGGGCGCAGACAAGCCCGGAAGGGCTCGAGTCCGTCAAGCAGTCCCAGCGCTCCGCGCAGGAAGCCATACGGAACGACTCGACCGACGCCCGTCCGCACTACACGCTGAGCAAGATCTACAACGACTTCCAGAAACCCGACTTGGCGGTAGGCGAACTCGAGCAGGCGGTGAAACTCGATCCGAACAATTACCTGTACGCGTTCGAATTGGGGAAAGCCTACTTCAAGGTGAAGAAATATCCGGAAGCCCAGAGAGCCTTCGAATCGATCACCACAAAGCTCAATCCCAAGTACGAGCCGGCGTTTTTCAACTTGGGCATGACCTACCGGGCGATGAAGAACGACTCATCGGCCTTGACCGCGTTCAACGGAGCAATCAAGCTGAAGCCCGACTACGTCAGGGCCCATATCGAAAACGCCAGGATACTTTCGATGAAGCGCGATACTACAGGCGCCATCAAGTCGTACCAGAGCGCGCTTTCCTTCGAGCCGGACAATGTCTCGGCGCTCAGGGAACTGGGCGTAGTGTACTCCGGCACGGGAAAGAACGCCGAGGCGGAGAAGATGTTCGAAAAAGCGATGGGAATCTCCCCGGACGCTGCCACCGCCTATAATCTCGCCAAGGCAAAATATGACCTTGGAAAAGCCAAGGAAGCCCTGCCGTACGCTAAAAAGGCCGTGGAATTGGCTCCCTCGGTCGGTTTGTACCACTACCAGATGGGACTCGTTTCGGAAAAAGCAGGCGATGTCGATGGAGCCTTGATCTCGTACGCGAAGGCTGCCGAGTTGGACAAGAAGGCCGTCGATCCCCGTATCAACCTCGGCCGTCTGTACAACGAGTCAGGTTTTGTCGACAAGGCGCTTTCAATACTCGAAGAGGCGTACAGGATCGACCCCCGATCACAGGAAGTGAACAACAACCTGGCGAATGCATACGGCGCCAAGGGCATGTACGACAAGAGCGTTTTCCATTACGAGGCGGCTTTGACGCTGTCGCCCAGGGATACGGCCATCCGGTTCAACCTCGCCAAGGCCTACATGCAATCGGGGGATTTGCAGAAGGCGCGTGATGCGTATATAGAGCTCCTCAAGCTGTCGCCGTCAGACTGGGACGCGATGTTCGCGCTCGGCAAGATCCACTTGTCGATAGGCGACAACGCGGCGGCCAAGAAGACGTTCCTTGACTTGCTGGCGAAAAAGCCCGACTTCAAGTCACGCGCGGAGGTGGAGTCGATATTGGGCGGTTTGTAGCTCAGACTATCCTTCGGACCGCGCGGAAGAGGTCTTCACGGCTCAGCCTGAGCCAGATCGGCCTTCCGTGGGGGCAGCGTGGTTCGGGCAGCTCCATGGCGGCGTGTATAAGCGCCATAGCGCCTGTTTCGTCCAGCTCATCGCCGTCTTTAATGGCAGCCTTGCAAGCCGCCTGGGCTGCTGTCTCCCGTATCAGTTCGGCCGGGTCGGGCCTCGAACGAATGAGCTCGAAGATACTCCCTGTCATCGCTTCCGGAAGCATCGCGGGCGCGGCCTCGAGCACCCACGAAGAGCCTTCCCGCGCGAGCCTGAATCCAGCCTTGGCCAATTCGTCTGCATGCGCGGCCAGATAATCATCCTCGGCTTCCGATTCCGGCTCGTACACAACGGGTACCAATAATTCCTGCGAGACGGCGCGGCCGGACATTATCTCTTCGTACAGGAAGCGTTCGTGCGCCGCGTGCTGGTCCATAAGCACCAACTCGTCGCCGTCCTCGAATGCGATGAAGACCCCGAGCGCACTGCCGAGGTAGCGCAATCGGCCGCTTCCCCGGATATCTTCGGCCGCGCTGCCCCCGGCGCCGGAGCGCGGATACGCGGCTTTGGTGTGGTCACGCGCATCCCTTGCGAGCTCCGCTATCGTCGGCCAGGCGGCCTCGCCGCCGCGGTCGGGAGCGTGGAACGGCCGGCTGTATGCCATGGGGGCCTTGCCATAGCCGCGCTCGGCTTCGGCGGCTTCGAACAACCCCGTATTTGTGCCCGGAGATGAGTCATCCGGCGCCGGCCTCGAATAAAGCCTGCCTTGTGTGCCAAGATAATCGCGGATGGCACGGATGAGGCTGGCGCGGATATCGTCGATGTTCTTTATCCGCACCTCCTTCTTGGCGGGGTGGATATTGAAGTCGGCAAGGCTTGGATCCACCTCGATGAAGGCATACACGAAGGGCCAGGCGCCTCCGGGCAGACTACCCCGGTAGGCGTATTCGAGCGCCTGGGCTATGCCGTACTCCTGGACGCGGCGGCCGTTGACGAAGACCTGGAGTTGACGCCTGTCGGTCCTGTAAATGGCTGGGAGCCCCGCGACGATCCTCGCCTTGAAGCCTTCACCGCTCGCCAGCAGTTCCCTGAACAGTTCAGGGTTCCGGCTCGAAGACGTCGCCGCGAGGACGCGCTCCAGGAGGCCGGAGTGCGGCAGGATGAGCAGCGGGCCGCGCTCCGAGGATAATTTGAATGCGACGCCGGGAAAAGCGAGCGCTTTGTCGATGAACACTGATTTGCAAACGCCGGCTTCCGCCTGTGCGCGCTTGAGGAACTTCTTCCGCGCGGGAAACGAGGCGAACAGGTCGCGGAGCATGACCGCCGTGCCTTTCTGGGCCGCGACTGGTGTCAAGATAGCCTGGCCTCCCGGCACGGATTCCAGCCGCCACGCCTCGCCGTCGCTCGTGGCGCTCGTCATGGCCAGCCTGGAAACGGCCGCGATGGAGGACAAGGCTTCCCCGCGGAAACCGAGCGTCGACAATGAGAGAAGGTCGTCGAGTGTCGATATTTTCGAGGTCGCGTGCGGCAGGATAGCCAGCGCGAGGTCTTCCCGATCCATGCCGGAGCCGTCGTCGACGACGCGCAGGCTATCGATGCCGCCCTCGGCCATCTCGACGACGATGCTTGAAGCGCCGGAATCGATTGCGTTGTCGAGAAGTTCCCGCAAAGCTGCCGCCGGCCTGTCGATCACTTCGCCCGCGGCAATGCGTTTCGCTGTCTCGGTATCGAGTACCTTGATCCGGCTCTTCTCCATGTCCTTCTGTATAGCATCCCCGTCAACGATTGTCACGCTGATGACGCAACGGGCCGCTCCATCCCGGAGCGGCCCGTTGTCAAATATTTTGCAATGATTGATTCTTAGAAGTGCAAGCGCGTCTCCAGGGTAACGGACGGCACTATCGATGGCTGCGTGCCTGCGAATACCACGTCGCCGTTTTCATCCCGCTCGATTGCGGTTGAAACGATGAACGCGAGGTCCAGATTGGGCGCGCCGGGCACCGGGAACGCAATCTCGCCCGAGAACGTAGTATTCTCGTCGAACAGCCTGTCGAGGGTGCCGTTGGCGATTGCCTTGGCCAATCCACGGCGCTCGTAACTGATTCCCCCTGCGATATCTATGATGGGTATGACGCCCTTCTTGACCATGAGGGCAGCCTTGAAATAGTCATCGGACATCGATAACTGCTCGTCGAGGCTCGTCGCGTCGGCCGACCAAGGCCAGAAGTAGCCAAACTCGAAGGACAGCTTGTCCTTGAGCAGTGATACGCCGCCTTCGCCGTAGATACCCATGACAGAAGGTGACTGGTCGATGGATTCTGCCCCAGTCAGGTAATCTGCCCATTCACGCACCAGGTCGCTGCGCCTGCGCTCGTAACCGGCGTCGAAGAAGGCCGGGGTGAAGGCGCCGGTGAAATACCTGTACTCGAGGCGCCAGTCGATGAACAGCACGTTGCCCATGAGACCGGAGGCCGCCCCCCAGTTTTTGATCGAAGCGCCGTCGTACACCATGTCGAAGCGTAAACCGGACGAAGCGGTGTTGAGCGCCAGATCGGTGAACTCGTTGCGGACGTATGGCACCATGACTGCGCCGTCGACGAAGAATCGGATGCTCATCAGGTCGTTGCTCACAATAGGCACGTCGAGGTCGAGTCCGGTTCCGATGAATATCGGATCGCCGAAATCGGCGGCCGCGTCGGGATCCGCTTCTGTGTTAAGGATGGAAGCAGGGAACAGGTCCGCGACTCCCGAGAAGCCGACGGCGACCTTTGAACCGGCTATGGGCCGCAGGTACAACCTGCCGCCGACTATCTGGTTGTCGGTGATGTCGTTCGTCAACGCTTCGAAACCCCATTCGCCGAAGTCAAGACCGAAGTTGAGTCCGATGTGACGCACCGACGGGAAATCGGCATCGTTGGCGTAGTTGCGCATTATAAGGCCGTGGCCGACGGTGAAGCTGTCGAGGTTGCCTACCTTGACGAAGAAGGGATCTACAAGCGGCTGGCCGTATTCGAGGAATTTTATCTTGAGGGCGATGTCCGACGCGGCGTCGGAGAGGGCGTCGAACCAATGGTCCTCGTTCCAGCCGATGTCGACGCCGAACGACCACTCGTCGTTACCCGCCGGATGATACCAATCGGATGGGTCGAAGAGGTCGTTGCGGTAAATGATCGGTAAATACAAGCCGGCCTTTAACTTGCCGATCTGGAACGTAGGCTGGATCACCGCCTTTGCCCAGGTTTCGCCATTGATCGTCAGCGATCCGATCTCCATGCCGAGCATCTCGCCGAGCCAGCTGACGAATTTGCTCTCGGTTTCCTTGGCCGGATCCTTGGCTTCCGTTTCCTCGGGTGGCGCTTCCGCGGGTGCCGTCTCGGTTTCGGCTACAGTTTCAGCGCTTGTCGTTTCGGCAACCGGGTCTTCAGCCTGGACCGGCATCTTGTCGGGCGTTATGTCGACGCCGTCGTATTCCTCGGCGAGTTGCTCCGGCGTGTACGCTGCCGCGACCATGCCCTTGAAGAAATCGGCGAATTGGCCCGCTCCCACCATGATGGCGTTGGCTATGGCATCGCCTTGGCGCGTGCCGAATTCGACCTTGCCTTTCGCGACAAGGAGGGTCGCCTTGAGGCCTTCCTCGAAGGACATTGAGAAATCGGTTCCGCGTACGCCGGCGACGGTGCTCGATGTATAGACGTTGTATTGCGAACCGACCGCCGCAACGGCCCTTATCTTGCCGGCTACAAGGGTGAAGCCGCTCTGGTTCTTTTCCTGCGTCGCCAGGCCATCGATCTTGAACGTGGTCTTCTTGGCGAGCTTGATGATCGTGCCGTTCGGCTTCATCCTGAGCTCGGCGCTCGTGGAAACGCCAGTCTTGACGGTCGCGCCGATCGGGATCGAATCGCCCTCCTGGATGGAACCGCTGGCGAAACTGTAACTTGTGGAGTCCGGGTAGACTACGGTAAGTTCTTCGCCGTCCACGAATTCCAGGACCATTGATTGCGCAGTCTGGGCGGTCGCGAGAGCCACGAAAATTCCCGCGATCGCCACCGCAATGGCGAATCTCTTTAACAACATATCGTTTCCTCCGCTTGCCGTCAGAATTTAATCGAGCTTTGCAGGCTCGAGGTAACGTCGAAACTACCGTTCGGCGCGTCAGGGTTGTAATTGAGGCTGTACAGGAGCGTGAACACCGCGGCGCCGGTTTTATAGTTCAACGCCGCCGTGATGACTGAATCCTCGGGATTTACGAGATCCTCGAAAAAGCCGTTCGTCTTGCTTATGAAGTACTTGTCGTACGCGCCGGAAACATAGAAGCCGCCGAGCAGGCCTTCCGCCAGGTTTGCAGCGCCACGGATATGCGGGTATTCGGCAGACGAGTTGGTGCCGTCGACGTATACAGCTGGAACCGGCGCGAACGGTCCGTCCACCGAGATCTCGAAAAAGAGCATGTCCCCGAAAATACTGGCTCCGATTTTTGCCAGCCAGCCGGTGAAATCCTCCCCTGTGGGTGCGGATGCCATCAATTTGGCTTTGTCCGCGCGGAACAGGTCGTAATTCGCATCAAAGTACGCCGGCGAGAAACCCGCGCCGAGGAGACGGATCTGCGCGCCGTAATTTATGACCCCGGCCAACTTGCCGCCGGCACCGATCATGAAGCCTTGCCTGGAATTGGGCTGGAATGCGAACTCGGTGAAAGCCGCGAGCGGAAATGCCTTGCCCGTAAGGATAGGCAGGAACAAATCAGCTCCGTACATCGCTACTGGATCCAGTTGTTCGCCGGAATACAGCCCTGGATCCCTATCGATTGCGTAGGTCGCCCCGATCTGGAGGTTCTCTAGTATCGGCAATCCGGTGGTAATGAGCGGCCGCACGAAAAACCTGCCGCCCAATACGTCGAATCGGGATAAATTCCCCGTCAACAACTCGATTCCGACATAGGGAAAATCGAAAAGCTGCCCGTCGACCCCCATATCCAGGCCGAATATCCTGTTTCCCGGAAGGAATCTCGTATTCGCGTACTGCCCTACAATAAACCCGTTGCCCAAGGTCAGGTCGTCAATCGAGCCGAGTTTGACGTGGAGCGGTTCGCCCCGCAGACCGTAGCGGACATACATCAGCTTGCCTAGGTAGAGGTCGAAGAAATTTCGTCCGGAACCGTCGTAATCGGGAATCCAGTCGCCCGGATATATCTCCAGCGCTGTCGATGCATCCGGCATCATATGGAAGTGGACCGTCAAATCAAGTCCGATGCCGAAAGGCCCTATCGATATATCCGGCTGGAATGCGATGCTGTTCCAGCTCACTGCCGTACCCGCCGAGTCGAGCAGGACGTCAGTACCCAAGGCGATGCCGGCCTGGAAATTGAAGCCGCCATCGTCATCCTCGGCGAAAGAGACAGGAATCAATATGGATATGGCGACAAGTACCACGAAAAACCTTTTCGTCACATGAACCTCCTCACACAAGTATCGGAACCCAAAGCACCATTATACCCCTTTTTGACCAAAAAACCATTCGCATGATACTGTGTAGCCGTTTTGGATCGCTTGGGAAGGTGGTATCGGATGGTTTTTTTCAATCAATTGGAAGTGATATGGCGGGAACGCGGTACCTTGCTCTGCGTCGGATTGGATCCCCGCTTGGCATCCGGGGAAAGAGCGGAGGAATTATACCTGCGGTCGATGAAAATTGTCGAGGCGACTGCGCGGCACGCCGCGTGCTTCAAGCCCAACGTCGCGTTCTACGAAGCGTATGGACCAGAGGGACTCGAAGCCCTTGTCAAGCTTGTCAGGAATATACCCGAAGGCATTCCGGTAATACTCGATGCCAAACGGGGTGACATCGGAACGACGGCGGAAGCGTACGCCAAGGCGTGTTTCGATGCGATAGGCGTGGATGCCGTCACCTTGAGCCCCTATCTGGGGCGCGATGCCGTCGATCCATTCCTGGCGTACAAGGAAAAAGCGGTATTCATGCTGGCAAGGACAAGCAATCCGCGCGCCGGGGTATTCCAGGATATTCCCGTTGACGGGCAGCCGTTGTACGCGGTCGTCGCCCGGGAATGCGCCTCGTGGTCGGACAGGGTAGGGCTCGTCGCCGCCGGCAACGACCTGGAGGGAATGCGCGCCGTGCGCCAGGCCGCTCCTACGGCCTGGCTCCTCGCCCCAGGGATAGGCGCCCAGGGCGGTGACATAGGCGAGGCGTGGTTGGCGGGCGCACGGGAAGACGGCCTTGGCGTGATTCCGGTCGCGGCCCGTGCTGTCGCCGATGCCCGCGATCCGGCTTCCGCGGCCGAAGGCTTGGTCGCGTCAATCCGCAAGGCCTCGGCCGGATCGAAAAGGACCACCGGTGTGGGTTATGACGGTGTTTCGCTGCTGAAACGCCGGGTGATGCGCGGCTTGCTCGACACCGGTTGCTTCAAGACCGGTTCATTCGTTCTCAAGAGCGGTAAGGTTTCACCTTTCTACATCGACCTGAGACGCGCCATTTCCGATCCAGCCTTGCTCGATGATGTGGCCGCTGCATACGCCATCGTCGCCAAGGATGTACGCTTCGATCGCATCGCGGGAATCCCGGCCGCCGCCCTTCCGCTGGCAACGGCGACGGCGATTCACCTTAGAGTTCCGATGGTATGGCCGCGCATGCCCGCCAAGGATCACGGGACCGGAGTACGGGTGGAGGGACAGTTCGTCCCCGGCGAGCGCGTGTTGTTGCTCGACGACTTGATAACGACAGGTTCTTCCAAGATCGAAGCGATAGAAATCCTGCGCGGCGAGGGTTTGGTTGTGGAAAACCTGGCTGTTTTGTTGGAGCGGGGCACGCAAGGCCGGAAGGACATGGAGGCCTCCGGCGTCACACTGGGATCGTTCATGCACGTGCGCGAGCTGTTCGCTTATTGCGAGGAGCTGGGCGTCATCGACCAGCGGGAAAGGGAACGATTGGAAGCGTACGCGGACGCCGAGTGAAGCCAGGAACGATCGGTCTAGCTGGAGGGATCGTTTCTCTTGGGGCGATTTTCAGTTCACCGGCGTCAAGGTTCGCATGACGATGTCTTCCAGGGTCATGCTCGTAAGGAACTTGTCGATGTGCAGGGCGAATTCCCTCCAGATAGTGCCGGCTATGCAGTCGGGTTCGCGGCTGCACGCTTCCGTTCCCGGGTGTGTGCACGCGGCCAGCTCGACTCCTTCCCCCGATGCTTCGACTATGTCCTTGAGCAGGATGCTCGACAACGGACGGGAGAAGAAAAATCCTCCTCCCGGTCCCCTTACTGACGAAATAAGGCCTGTTTTACGTAGTTTGAAAAATATTTGCTCCAGGAATTCAGGAGAGATATTCTCTGCTTCCGATATCTTCTTGATGGAAACCGGTGCGGCTCCCTCGCTTAACCTCGCCAATGCGATTGCCGCCCTTAGGGCGTAACGACCTTTTGTGGTAATTCTCATTTTAACTCCCGGATCATCTTAACTTGAACGACGATACCCACTGTATATCATAGTATCCCGGTTTATCCATATAGTGAAGTAGAAAAATCATATATGAGGTGGTACTATCTTGCATAAAAGGTGCATATCGCGTATATTTATGCAGTAGTCCGTTTGCGGCGCTACATAAAGGCCCCGTGGTTTACCTCCTTTTTCCACGGGGTCTTCTTTTATTTTGGTCATATGCTATATTCGAACTAATTCCTTGACAACCAATCCAACTTTTTACTACAATTAAATATATATCTTTATCGCATTGAGTTATGGCATATGAGAGGTACCGCATGACGAAGTTCAAAGTTTCATACGCCCCGTCGGTACGCAGATTGCCTTCGTATCTACTTATTGCAAAACAATCTATGGCAAATGGAGATGAGTATATTTCGGGAACCGTGATAGCGAATGATCTAAATCTGGAACCGATACAGGTACGCAAGGACTTGGCGATAACCGGGATCGTAGGCAAGCCCAAACGCGGCTATCCGGTTACACCACTTATACGAGCTATAGAGGCGTATCTGAATTGGGACAAGCGGGTCGATGCGATTGTGGTGGGCGCCGGCAACCTCGGCAGCGCGCTCAGTCGCTTTCCAGGTTTCAGGCAACACGGCTTGTACGTAGCGGCGGCCTTCGATGCCGATTTGTCCAAGACCGGCCGGATGATCCAGGATACGCCTGTATTCCCGCTCGCCGAACTGGCCGCCAAAATCGAAACGATGGGCATCAAGGTCGCGATCCTGACGGTGCCTTCGGCCAATGCGCAGGATGTCGCCACCTTGCTGGTTTCCGCCGGTATCAAGGCCATCTGGAACTTCACCAACGTCAAACTAAAGGTCGCCGACGACGTGGTCGTACAGAACGAGGACCTGTCGTCCGGCTACGCAATGCTCTCGATAAAATGCAGGCTCAGGAGAGATTCGCAGCTCGTTGATGCCATCTGACAAGGATCTTGAACAAGAGCGCTACTTCTCCAACCGGATAGTAAAACGGGACAGGCACCTAGGCAGGATCGCGCGAAGGATCGACAGCGACTGTTACCGGGTGTACGACAGGGATATCCCTGAAATTCCGTTGGCACTCGACCGCTACGGCGACGCTGCCGTATTGCAGTTGTTCGAGCGCCCTTACGACAAACCAGAGTCGGAGGAGGCCGCCTGGCTCGACATGATGGCGGCGGCCTCGGCCTCGGCGCTCGGCATCCCCAGGGGCAATGTCCACATCAAGACGAGAAGACGGCTCGGCGTCGACGAGCAGTACAACGTCGGCGACGGGGACGCCGGGCTTGCGGCTGGCGGCGGGAAAACCGTGCGCGAGCACGGCTTGTCGTTTGTCGTCGACCTGGATTCCTATATCGATACCGGACTCTTCATGGACCACAGGCCAGCGCGGGCGATCGTGCGCTCCCTCTCAAGCGGAAAGCGCGTGCTCAACCTGTTTTGTTACACGGGCAGCTTTTCCGTATACGCCCTCGCTGGCGGCGCCGCGGGCGTTGTGGGGGTCGACCTTTCGAATACCTACCTGGCGTGGGCCGAACGAAATATCGCGGTCAACAAGCTGGACGCCTCGCGATACCGGGGCGTCAGGGCGGATGTATCGGCGTTCCTGACAGGTTCCGTGGCATCCGGCGACTTGTACGACGTCATAGTCCTGGATCCGCCTACTTTTTCCAACTCGAAGAAGATGGCCGGCTTCCTCGATATCACCCGCCACTGGCCGGACCTTGTAAGATCCTGCCTGTCGGTGCTCGCCCCCGAAGGCGTCATTCTGTTCTCGTCGAACGCGCGCTCTCTCAGGGTCGATCCGGCCCTTGTTCCCGGTTCGTCAATCCTTGAAATAAGCGAAAAGACAATACCCGAAGACTACCGCGGCCACCCGCATCGCAGTTGGCTCGTGACGCATTCGCCCGTCAATCCGAGGCTCTTTCAAAAGTAACCGACTTTTGAAATTGGCTCAATCCCACCAGGTTTTTCCCACATGGTCAGGGGGGAATGTAGAACTCAGGTGCCTGATGACGACCGCTGCCCTCGCGTTGGGGGCGATCCTTCGTACCCGCTCCACGAGTATCGACAGGGTGGTTCCGGAGGCGGAGTCCTCGTCGAACACGATTATGTGGGGACCGTCGCCGAAGGATCTGATATAGGCATCGTCGAGTCGGGATACGATTGGTTCGCGGTCGGCGCGCTTGAACATGCTGAACCTGAGGAACCACAGCTCGCATGAGAGAAGTTCCGACAGGAACAAGCCGGCCATGATCGAGCCATGGGCGGCTCCCACGACGAGCCGGGGCGGGCCGCGCTTGATGATCGACTTGGCCAGCGAATGGACCTTCGAGGGTTCCGCGGCGCGCCAGGTATACTTGTCCATTATCGATGTGTACACAAAATCGCCGAGGCCTTGGGGAAGCGAACGCAGGTACTCCCCGGCCATCGACCTGAACCCCGGATCGAGTCGGTACGCCGCCCTGGCCAGCCGGATTGCCCTGGCCAGCATGTCGAACGCGAAGGTTTCGGTTCCCAGCCCGTAGCTGATTGTGTGGGGAGCCGAAGGGTCGACCTCGAAATATACCGTCGGATGCAAGGGCAAGCCGAATTGCACGCAGACCGAGTAGTTGAGGGCCACGTTGACGATGGCGGGCACCGTGACATAGAGTTCCAAGGCCTTAGTCCACGCGGCGTGATCGTTGACTCCGGGCTCCCCGGGGGATGGCCGCGAGGCGAGCAGCGCGTCGACATGATCCGCGCACGCATGGATGGCATCGGCGTAGGCGAGCTGGAATTCCATGGCGTCGGGCGGGTCGTCCCAGTCGCAAAACAGGAAGTCGTCGATCATCCGGCGAGTATAGCGGGCCGTCGCGGCAGCTACAATCGGATCGGAAAGCCAAGGCGATCGCCAACAACCAGATGGTGTTTCCGAAGCTCGAAAAGTACGGCATGGATCCGTACGTATCGAATACCTGCGAAGGCTGGTCCGGCCCGCGCGGCGTCATGTACAACGGGATCAAGGAGTTCGACGGCAATGGCGCTGACTCTTCCATCGTAGGCAACCGTATTGGCACGACGATGGTCGACGATCTCGGCGTCTGTTGCAACTACGGCCAGGTCGGCGCCTTGATTTCATGCTTTTCCAACCGCGACTCCCAGAACCATTCCCACATGAACGTCGTCGGCAACAAGCCGCCGATCAGATCCAGAAGGAGAAGGCCACCCTTGAAGCGCTCGGTATGGCCGACGTAGCAAAAGAACTCGGCGAAAAGGGACTTCTGCCGACATGATCCACTGATCCAACCTCCCCGGGCGGGCGCGGAACATTTTCGCTCCCGCTTTTAAAAGGTTTGTCGCCCGCGCATCAAATAATCGGTATACTATTTCCTCCTGGAGTGAACATGGCCGACGAACGGGGGCTGCTCGCAGCCCTGCTTGAAAAGATGCGAGTCGACTCAGCCGAAACCAGGCTAAGCCCGGCTACTGAACTCGCCTCATTGGTACCGGAGGGGGACATATCCGTCTTTCTCGAAGAGAACGCCGAAGACGACATAAAGCTGATGCGCGACTCCCGTGACCGGTACTATATCAGCGAGCGTTCGATGACCGGCAATCCGGCGTACGCCGACACCTGCGCGACAGCCGCTTCGAACGGGGACAGGTATCTCTACTCGACACAGTACCTGACCGAGGCGTACGCGGCAGGACTCGCGGAGTGGGCCTCCGTCGGAGAGAAGGAAAACCCTTGAGCGTTTCGATGCCTCTTGCCCAGGAGACCCCGGTCGAGCTCGTGGCCAACGGCGAGCGCGTCGCCGTGCTCATGTGCACGCCGCTGAACCTCGACGACCTCGCCGCCGGGCACTTGTTCTCCCGCGGGATGCTTACCGACATGGCTCGGGTGCTAACTATCGGCGCCTGCGTCGACCTGCGCGTGATGACCGTGGTGGCGCCCGGCGCCATAATGCCGGACCGCTTGGGATTGGGCCAGGTGATTGCCTCCGGTTGCGGCTCGGGACCGGTCGCAACCGACGTTGCCGCGCTCGGTGCGTTGCCATCCGGCTTCGCGGTGTCGATAGGGGACCTGAAAGAGTGGTCGCGAGCGATGTTCAAGGCTGCCGTGCTGTACCGAAAGACCGGCGGCATGCACTGCGCGGCTCTCGCGTTGCCGACGGGGGCGTCGGTGCCTCAAGGCCCGGCGGCTTCGCTGTCGATGGGCGGCGACGGCTCGGCGCTTCCGGCGAACGCGTCCTATTTTACCGTCCGGGAGGACGTGGGCCGGCACAACGCGGTCGACAAGGTCATCGGCCGCGGGTTCGTCGACCTCGTCGACTTTTCCAATTCATGCATGCTTACGAGCGGCCGGATAGCGGCCGACATGATACTAAAAGCCGTTGCCGCGCGAATTCCCGTAGTAGTGTCGCGGAGCATACCCACGACGACCGCCTTCGAGATAGCGGGGGCTGCCGGCGTGACGGTAGTCGGCCGTATCGGCGATGACGATCCTATAGTGTATACACGGCCGGATCGAATCCGGTTATAATCGCGGCGTCGGGTGGGCCGCAAGCAATGCGCCCGGGAAGGAACATAGATGTTCGGCAGGATAGGACCAATGGAGCTCATACTCATCCTCGTGATAGCGCTTGTCATCTTCGGGCCCAAGAAGCTGCCCGAGATTGGCAAGGCCGTCGGCAACGCTATCAGGGAGTTCAAGAAGCATTCGAGCAAGGTGAGCGAAGACCTCGAAGACGCCGTTACGGGCGCCAACGAGGAGCCGAAGATAGAAAGCGCCAAGAAGACCAAGGACGATTCGGACAACAAGAAGGCCTGAACGCCTGGGACTGGAACAGCCGATGTCGCAGCAAGAGAAGACAATGACATTCTGGGGGCACGTGGCTGAGTTGCGTGCCCGGCTTCTCGTTTCGGCCCTTGCGTTAATCGCCGGCATGGTGGCGTGTTTCTTCTTCGTCGAACCAGCCGCTGCGTACATAATGAAGCCGGTCGGCAACATGCAGTTCATCTTCCTGTCGCCGCCGGAATTGTTCATGTCTTACGTAAAGCTGGCCCTGATTGGCGGCCTGGTCATCGCGTCGCCCGTCATACTGCTCCAGATCTGGCTTTTCATCAGGCCCGGACTCTCCAAACGGGAGCGTTTTGCCCTGGTGATCGGGTTGCTTTTTGGCGCGATTTTCTTCGCCGGAGGCGCCGCCTTCTCGTTTTTTATCATCATCCCCTTCACCCTCAAGTTCTTCATGCAGTACCAGAACGAGGCCGTCAAGGCGATGTTCTCGTTTTCCGAATACGTGAGCTTCATTGGCTCGATGGTGCTGTCGTTCGGCGTTGCCTTCGAATTGCCAATCGTGGTGACGATACTCGCCAGCATGGGAATTGTGACAGGGAGCGGCCTAGCGAGGGTCCGAGGTATAGCTATTTTGCTGATCTTCATCGCCGCCGCCATCATAACCCCGCCTGACGTGGTCTCGCAGGTATTGCTGGGCGTACCTATGGTCCTGCTGTTCGAATTGTCGATTCTGCTCGCGAAGGGCCAGGAGAAGCGCAGGGCCAAGCTGCTCGATATGACCGACTAGATTTCCGTATCGATCCTGAATCGATCCTTGATTCGCGACAAGCGCCCCACGATGAAATAGGACACCAGTAAAGCTCCCACGATGTCTATCGAATAATGTCCTCGCGACAAGAGGAGCGTTACCGCTTCGAGCGCGGTGAGCAAGCCTGCTGCTCGCTTCAGGCGTGGCGCCTTGATTCCATCAATCAGGAACCAGCACATCGAGATGAGCATCTGATGTCCCGAAGGGAACATGCCGTGCTGGAGGACTCCGGTGAAACTCAGAATCCCGTACGAATCCAGGTTTCCCGTTGGCCGCCCCAAAGGCGTCAAGACCATCAGGAATGCGCGTGAAATGAACAGCACCGCTATTGAAAAAATATAATACGGGAACCTTTCGCGGTCGATTTTCAAGGCTTGTACGAGGAACAGCACAAAAGCGGCTGCCAATATCGGGTCGGTCGTGTAAGCCAACCAGGGAATTTCGGGAGTCAAGGTAAAAAAAATATCCGGGACTATTGGCCTGTCCGGGTACATCGACTGGATGAGCGAATTGGCTGGGGGGAAGAGAAGGATCGCGAAGATGAATGCGATGAACGCCCAAATGGTTTTTCGCGAACGGATTGTCTGGCTCAATGAAAATTGCCTGTCCATCATGCAATGGTATATCCCCGCAGGAGTATAGGTCAATCACAGTGCGGCGCCGAATCAAGCGCGTTGATTGGGAAACAATACGTGTGAAGGATGTGATTGTTGTATCCGATGACTGGACGTATACTGTAAGCCGCTTATGGGACTGGAGGCGAAATGCATCGTGCGGTCAGCGTAAGTCTTGGGTCATCTGTCCGGGACAAGGAAGTATCGATTCGTCTTCTCGACAAGGATATCCATCTTGAACGGCATGGAACCGACGGTGACGAGAAAAGAGCCAGGGCAATGTTCGAGGAACTCGACGGAAAAGTCGATGCACTCGGTGTCGGAGGCGTGGAACTCGGTATATGCCTGCCTTGGAGGGACTACCCGCTCCGCTCGGGGGTGAATCTGGTACAGGGCTTGTCCAAAACGCCATTCACGGACGGCCACCATTTGAAGAGTGTGCTGGAATCCCGCGTTATGCCTTTCGTTGAGAAACACCTGGAAGGCAAAATACGGAACAAGAAAGCTTTTCTTGTCGAGGCAATATCGCGTTGGGGAATGACACAATCCTTCCTCGAGGCCGGGTACGAATGCGTTTTCGGCGATCTCATGTTCGGTTTGGGTATACCGATGGCGATCCATACCATCGGGGGCCTCGAACGGGCCGCGCGCTTGCTTCTGCCAATAGTGGGCAAAATGCCTATTTCGATGCTGTATTCCACCGGAGACGCGCAGAAGGTCAACTCGCCCAAGTACGAAAAATTCTACAAGGAGGCTTCGATCATCGCGGGTGATTGGCTGTATATCCGCAAACACATCCCCCTGGATATGGAAGGCAAGATCATCATAACGAATACAACGACCGAGGAAGATGTCGTTTTCATGAAAAACCGCGGCATTCGGTACTTGATCACCACGACGCCGGTTTACGACGGACGGAGCTTCGGAACCAATGCGTTCGAAGCCGCTTGCATCGTGGCTGCCGGCAAGGGCCGGGTTCTCGAAAATGACGAGTTGGCTGCTTTGATCGACGAAGCGGGGATAGAACCGACGATTCGGGACCTGTCGCAATCATGACCGCCATAGTGCTCGCTGGAGGTGGGGCCGATCCAGACGATCCTCTCTATGCGCTCTCGGAGGGAAAACCTAAAGCGCTCCTGCCAATCGCGGGAAAGCCGTTGGTACAATGGGTCGTCGACGCTCTTTCAGGCTCGGAAGCTGTGGACAGGATCATCGTTGTCGGTCTCGATGCCGATTGCGGGATCAACTTTCCCGATGCCACTACGTTCACTTCTGATACCGGATCCCTCTTGGGCAATGTCAAATCCGGCTCGTTGGCCGCTACTGCGGGAGCTGGACCTTCCGAAAAGGTGATGATTGTATCGTCGGACATTCCGGCCATCCAACCAGCAATGATCGACTGGATCGTCGGAGAGGCGCTCCGGAGCGAAGATGACCTGTATTACCTCACGATCGATCGAACCGTGATGGAGAAGCGCTACCCCGGGAGCGGCAGGAGCTTCATCCGGTTCCGCGACCGGCAAATATGCGGCGGGGATATAACAATACTGAGACCGGCCGCATTCCTGGGTGGCGGCAGGATCTGGGGTCGACTTACGCAGGGCCGGAAGAATGCCATGGCCTTGGCATTCACCATAGGCATCGATGTGCTGATCCTTTTCCTGCTTCATCGGCTGACCTTGGCCGAAGCCGCTCGCAGGGCATGTTCCCGGCTCCGCATCAAGGGTCGAGTCATCGAGTGTCCGTATCCGGAACCTGGCATGGATGTCGACAAGCCATTCCAGTTCGAAATAGTCCAGCGTGACTTGCTTTCGCGCGGAGGTGCATGATCCGGGAGTGTTTGAGGCGCCTCGACCTGAGGTTCAGCCAGATCATACGCGATGGAGCAGCGGGGGGCAGGCAGGAACCTATCCTGTCGCTTCTGGCCCATTCTGGCGACTCTGTCATCGTATTGCCGGCTTTGGGGTTGTTGTGGTGGCGCGACGGTCTGGTATTTTCCGGTTTTTATTTTGAGGGAATTGCCGGGGTGCTGCTTTCGATGGCGTGCGTCGCATTGGTCAAGCTGGTGTTCCGCCGAGCGCGACCCGTGGGGGACTGGGGCTCTCTGTGCCGGAAAACCGATCCTCACTCGTTCCCTTCCGGTCATGCCGCCAGGACCATGGCTCTGGCTATCGCCGTCACGATCTCGGCTGGTCCAGTCTGGGGTGTGCCCTTGCTCGCCTGGGCAACACTGGTAGGCGTATCCCGCGTTGCGCTCGGCATGCACTGGTTTTTTGATGTGCTCGTCGGGTGGGCGTTCGGCTTGATCGCCGCGCTTGGAGTTGCGGTGCTTTGGCGTTGATCCTGAGAAACACAGTACGATAGGATAACCGAAGCAATATGCATTGTTTCGCTGAAATGACGGGAGGATTCATGGGCATATTTACCGAGTATGGCAGCTACGACGGACTTGGCCTTGCAGAACTGATACGGAAAGGTGAAATCAGCGCTTCCGAAGTCTTGGAAGAATCGATCCGGCGGATCGAGGCGCACAATCCCCGGCTGAACGCCGTGATAACGAAGATGTACGACCAGGCGCGCGCGGCTCTCGCCGCTGGATTGCCCGATGCACCATTCGCCGGCGTACCGTTCCTGGTAAAGGATTTGCTGGCTACCGTCGCCGGGGTACCCACGAGCAACGGCAACAAGCTGCTCAAGGGCAGGGCGGCCAAAGAGGACAGCGAATTGGTCACCCGCTGGAAGAAAGCCGGAGTCCTTATAGTCGGCAAGACCAATACGCCTGAGTTTGGCCTGACACCCTATACCGAGCCTGGAGCTTTTGGTCCCACCCACAACCCCTGGAATCTGGAGCGTACCTCCGGCGGCAGTTCCGGCGGTTCGGGGGCGGCGGTCGCGGCGCGTCTGGTGCCGCTGGCCTCGGGCGGTGACGGGGGCGGTTCGATCCGGATCCCGGCGTCGGCGTGCGGACTCTTCGGCTTCAAGCCGACGAAGGGGCGCACCCCTACAGGCCCTCATATCGGCGAAGCCTGGCACGGCTTCGCAATAGAGCACGTCCTGACGCGCTCGGTCCGCGATTCGGCCGCCATGCTCGACGCGACGCAGGGTGCGGACATCGGCGCCCCGTACTACGCACCGCCGGTCGCCCGGCCGTATATCGACGAGCTGAAGGCAAAGCCCGTCAAGCTGCGCATAGCAATGACCGGCACCCCGCTAATGGGCAAACACGTACATTCGGATGTGTTAAAAGCCCTCGAGCGCACCGCGTCCTTGCTCCGTGGCTTGGGGCACGAAGTCGTCGAAGCCACCCCACCCGTCGACGGCGAGGCTTTCTCCCTGGCTTTCATTACAATACTGGCCGCGGAATTGCGGGCCGACATCGAGGACGCTTCCCGCGTGAGCGGCGTCAGGGTCTCGGTGAACGATTTCGACCCGGCGAGCTTCGGTCTCGGGATGCTGGGCAAGTCGATGAGCGCCGTCGACTATGCGCGCGCGTCGCGCTACCTGCAGACTGCCGCCCGGGAGATTGCGCGGTTCTCCGAGGGCTACGACCTCCTTTTGACGCCGACCCTTTCGGAACCCCCGTTCGTAATCGGCAAACTCCAGCCCTCGGCCGCGGAGAAGAGGCTGATACGCCTGCTGGGCAGCGTGGACGGCGGCGGGATAATGAAGGCAATCGGGATAATAAAGCAGCTGGCCGCGCAAACATTCGAGTTCATCCCATGGACGCCCGTATTCAACGTGACCGGCCAACCGGCGATGTCCGTGCCGCTCGAGTGGAGTTCGGAAAAGCTGCCGATCGGCATGCACTTTGTCGGCAAGTTCGGCGACGAGGCGACGCTGTTCAGGCTGGCCGGCCAGCTAGAACTTGCGAAGCCGTGGATAGACGCGGTTCCGCCCGGTTTTGATTGAGGCGTGAGGCCCCGCCGTTGCCTGGCGGGGCCTTTTGTTGTCACTGAAACTTCCCAAGCGCGTTACAGCGTGAACAGCAGGTCTTCGTAGGTCGGCATCGGCCAGGCCTTCTTCTCCACAAGTTTCTCGACAAGGTCGACCTGCGCACGGAGTGCGTGCATCCTGGCGACTACCTTGTCCCGGTACGCCTTGCCCTGCAACAGGGCTTCATCTACTTCCTGGGCCTCGAGCAGGGCCTTTTCCAGTTTTTCCGTCTCGTCATAGATGGCCGCGCCGAGTTCCGAGATGCCTTTCGCGCGTTTCTCGATAGCTGCGCTGTTGGCGCCTATCGCGGCGAGCGAGGCGGAAGAGCGCGCGAGAGCGGCCGCATGGGCGGCGACCGCCGGAAAGATCATGCGCTTTGCCATGTCAATCATGACGCCTGCCTCTATGTTGACTTGCTTCGAGTATTTTTCCAGATAGATGTGGTAGCGGCTTTCCATCTCCATCTTGCTCATCACATGGTGCCGCTCGAAGAGCTCTATTGACTCCTTGTCGGTGAGGATCTGCAAGGCTTCGACCGTCGTGCGGATGTTGGGCAGGCCCCTGCGCTCGGCTTCCTTGACCCACTCCTCCGAATAGCCGTTGCCGTTGAAGACCACCTTGCGGTGTTTCGGATACGAATCCGCGATAATGGCCGCGATTGCGGCTTTCTTGTCCTTGGCCTTTTCGAGCGTGTCGGCGAACTCCGACAGGACCTGCGCGACCGCGGTGTTGATGTACGTATTAGGCGTCGCGATCGACTGGGATGAACCGACCATCCGGAACTCGAACTTGTTGCCGGTGAAGGCGAATGGGCTCGTGCGGTTCCTGTCGGAAATGTCCATCGGCAGCGAGGGCAGGCTCGTTACGCCAATTTCGACCCGCGTTTTTTCCTTGTTCGAATGTGCCTTGCCATCGGCGACGTTGTCGAGGATGGAACAGAGCTGGTCGCCGAAGAAGACCGAGATGATGGCCGGGGGAGCCTCGTTGGCGCCCAGGCGGTGGTCGTTGCCCGCGGTAGCTGCTGAGGAGCGCAAGAGGAGCGCGTACCTGTCGACGGCTTCGACTATGGCGGTGATGAACAAGAGGAACCTGGCGTTCGATTCGGGATTCTCGCCCGGCTCAAGCAGGTTCATCCCGTCGTCGGTCGCCATCGACCAGTTGTTGTGCTTGCCCGAGCCGTTTACGCCGGCGAAAGGCTTCTCATGGAGCAGGGCTTCCATCCCGTGACGCCTGGCCACCTTCCGGATAGTCTCCATCACCAACTGGTTGCCGTCGACGGCGACGTTTGTCGTCGTGAATATCGGCGCCAGCTCGAACTGGTTCGGCGCCACCTCGTTATGCTGGGTCTTGGCGGAAACGCCCATCTTCCACAGTTCGAAGTTGAGTTCGCGCATGAAAGCCGCGACTCGTTCGTTGATGGCGCCGAAGTAGTGGTCCTCCATTTCCTGGCCTTTGGCGGGCATCGAGCCGAACACTGTCCTGCCGGTCAGGTTGAGGTCGGGGCGGGCATCGAAGAACTTTTTCTCGACAAGGAAATATTCCTGCTCCGGACCGACGGTCGTGAGCACCCGCTTGCTTGTATCGTTGCCGAGCGCCTTGAGGATGCGCATCGCCTGCTTGTTCAACGCGTCCATGGAGCGCAGGAGCGGGACCTTCTTGTCAAGCGCGTGCCCGTAGTAGCTTATGAAGGCGGTGGGGATGCAGAGGGTGGTGCCCGTCGGGTCCTGCTTGAGGAAGGCCGGACTCGTGACGTCCCAGGCTGTGTAGCCGCGGGCTTCGAAAGTTGCGCGCAAGCCGCCGGAGGGGAAGCTCGAGGCGTCTGGTTCGCCCTTGATCAATTCCTTGCCTGAAAACTCCATCATCACCTTGCCGTCGAGGGTAGGGGCTATGAACGAGTCGTGCTTCTCGGCGGTCAAGCCGGTAAGTGGGTGGAACCAGTGCGTAAAGTGGGTGGCGCCTTTCTCCAAGGCCCAGTCCTTCATCGAATCGGCGACGACCCCGGCTACTTCGAGGGAGAGTTCCTTCTCGCCTGCCTGGACGGTCAGGAGTTCCTTGAAGATGTTCTTTGGCAGCCATTCGCGCATCACCGCGTTGGAAAAGCAATTGGATCCGAATACAGACGTGACGGGCGTCTGCGAGAAGTCGATGTGTTCTTTCATAGGTGCTCCTTGCGATTGGTCTCTTTAATCTTTTATATGCATTATTTGTGCCAAAAATAG
>CAZKJA010000005.1:26237-30752 GCA_964552925.1 uncultured Treponemataceae bacterium | reverse complement strand
CTGTATTGCTGCCTGACGCAAAGCCCGGTACCCCGCAAGGCGCCAAACGACGATCCGCGAAGAAAACGGTAGATTCATGAAAGGCGATGCCTTGAACAGCAGCAGGGCGTTGTCGCTCCGCTTGTCGATCGTGTTCGCTCTTACCACCCTGGTCGCATTATTCGTATTCCTGGCGGGAAATCTTGGGGAATTATCCGACGAGGCCCTCATTGTGGCCGGGCGCTAGGCGGGGCGGGTTTGATCACTATATTGTTCGGCGCGGCATGCATCGCGCTCTCCATCCTTGCCAAAATGGGGGGCGCGCGACTGCCCGCGCTTTCAATCGTCCTTGGTTTGCTTATGTCCGGGGTTGGAATCGCCGGGGCATCGGTATCGGCAATTCTGCAAGCCGTAGCCGGCGGCATGTCGCTCTGACATGTACTCAGGTATTGTTCATTGCCTCATTTCCTGCAAACGCCGGACCATTGCTTGCTTGATGTCCTTTCCTGAGCTTTTTGAAAGTTCGCGGATGGTATCGGTGAATCGCGGCAAGGATTCCTTGGCTATCGATTTATACCACTCCTCGAACAAGCCGAGGTCCTCTTCGTAGAGGCGGTACATGTCGATATAGGCATTGTTGACGGTACCCATATCGAAATCCCGGTATCCATCCCCTTCGAACATCGATGTCGCGGTATTCCTGTACAGCTCGGCACGGGTCGCGATCACAATCTCCTTTTTCCGCAGCTTCGAAACCGTGTCGAGGCTTTGGTCGCTGTAGACCGATTCCAGGAGTCTGGAGGTCTCCTTCAGGAAGGCGACGAACGCTTTGCCGTCGGCGCTTCGCACTGCACGGGCTACCTTCAATTCCGAATCCGGGCCGTAGACGGAGTCGATGTACAGATCGGTGGCTTTCCTGCCCAGGAAAGTCGCGAACTCTTCGTTGAACTGGTCAGCGCCTTTTATGAAGAGCGTCGCGTGGGCGGATTCATGGAAGACAAGTTCGGCGATAACGTCGATGTCGTAACTTGCCATGAAGGAATATAATGGATCGGTGAAGTATCCCAAGGAACTGAACGCGTCTACCTTGCGGACGATGACGTCAAGGCCCGCCTCCTTGAGCCGCGCCGCTTCCCGCTTCGCGTCGGCCTCGACGTAGAAGCCCTTGTACGGCAGCGATCCCACTATCGGGTAGCGCCAGTAATGTCGCCTGAAGGATGAGGAGTCGCAGGCTGAAACGACGTCGGCAACATAGTCCCGGTCGAGAGTCACGTAGCGGGTGTAGTTCCTGGAAGCTTCCAATCCGAGCGATTCCGTCGCGAAATGCCTGATCGTCTCCACATTTTCAAGGAACAACTTGACCTCCGCCCGCACTCCCGGATCGCCGGCCAGGCGCTCCACGGGAACCGAACCCGCTCGTTCCGAGAGGAAGTGGAAAGCCTGCTTGGTGTACCAACACGATGTCATCGAAACGACGGCGAATAGCACCAGGATGAAGAGGCTGAAACGAAAGATCGTTATGTTCACGGCGCAGTATACAATGAAGCGGCTATCAATGGCACCATCGCTCTTGCCCCGGCTTGCCAGTCTTGGGTACACTCCGGCGCATGCCAAGGCACAACACCGTCGGCTCAACTGCCCGCTACGAAGCGTTGCTCTTCATCACCGCCGCGATCTGGGGTACCGGGTTTGTCGCCCAGCGCCTCGGGATGCAAAACCTGGGGCCGCTTGCGTACAACGCTGCCCGCTTCGCGATCGGTTCCATGGCATTGGTACCGTTGCTGTTATTGCGGAGGGTACCTTTTTCCATGTTCGCCGCTTCCATCAAGCCCGGAGTGCTCGCTGGTTCAGTGCTCGCGATCGCAGCTGGCTTCCAGCAAGCCGGGCTGCAGTACACGAGCGCGGGCAAGGCGGGATTCATAACCGGGCTCTATGTCGTTCTCGTACCGATCGCGGCGATATTCGTCGGTAAAAAAACTTCGATACATGTATGGACAGGTGCGGCCTTGGCTCTTGCGGGTCTGTACGTGCTTTCCGTATCTGGTACAATGGAATTGAACCGAGGCGACGTGCTTGTATTCGTAAGCACGTTCTTCTGGACTTCGCACATCATGGTACTGGATCGCTGGGCTTCGAAAGTCGATCCGGTTTCCTTGGCGTGCGTCCAATTCGGCGTCGCTTCCGCGTTCTTCTGGATTGGAACGATAGTGTTCGAGAGCCCGGCCTTCAATGATTTTGTCGTGTCCGCCCTGCCGATAGCCTACGGGGGCCTTTTCAGCATAGGCATTGCGTACACCTTGCAGGCCGTGGGACAGAGCAAGGCCCACCCATCGCGAGCTGCAATAATCATGTCGCTTGAATCGCCGTTCGCGGCCATCGCCGGTTTTTTGATCCTGGGTGAAAGGCTCGGGCTCCGGGAACTCGCGGGTTGCGCGTTGATGCTCGGCGGGATGATCCTGGCGCAGTTGGCGCCACGGTCAAAGGCGCCTTGACAACGGTCGACTTCTAGCCTTTTTCCCCGAAGACGGACGCGGTGAACGAGTACAGCTGGGCGCCGGCTGAACGGTAGGCTCCTGGTTCCAAGCCTGCCTTGCCACACAGATTTTCCAGCAATTCCTCCCTGTCCCAGCCTTGTTCCGGCGCTACCTGGGGCAGAAATACTCCCGAGCGGAATCCCTTTACTAGATACACGCCGTGTTTTCCGGGTAGTACATCCTCGGGCTTGCACGGCACGAACGGGGATAATACAGAAATCTCAAGGTCGATGTCCTTGAGCTCATCCTGATGGAGCGGCGGGAACCTCGGATCCGCGAAAGCCGCCGATAATGCCATGTCGCGGACGACTTCTATGAGCGGCTCCTCGGCCCTCATCCTGCCGATGCAGCCCCGCAGCGCGCCATGCTTGTGGAGCGTGACGAAGGCGCCCCGCGGCTCATCCAATTCGGCAGGCACAGGAGCCGAGGCCGGCTGGCGGGATTCCAGTCTGGCGGCTATCGCTTCCCTTGCGGTCGACAAAAGGATCTTCCTTGAGGCTTCGCTGTATTCATCGCTCATTCCACACCTCCGGCGTACCAGGCAACCGCGGCATATTCCACTACCCTGGCGGTAATACGCGAGTTCTGCCTGTGGGAATCCACACGGCCGATCAATTCGCACCTGGCTGCCGCCATGACGCTTGTCGCCATGCCGGAGGCGATGGCCGCGGCTCCTATTACATCCCGCTTCGATGCGACGGCTCTCCAGTCGTGCCTGGATACCGAAGAGAGCAAGGCCTCCGAGCTCGATCTAGCCTCGTCTATCGCCATAGAGGAAGCCAGGTTTGACGAAATTACAATCAGGGTTCGCTCGATCCTGGGACCAAAGGCAAGATCGATGGAACGGGCCATGCAACCGGCTACGGCAGCGTCGCCGCCGATCAATAGCGGAACGAGCTTTGCCGACGGGAAGAGACGGCGCATGTAGGGAAGCTGTATTTCTATCGAATGATCCTCCAGGTGGGGAATATCGTTCGTGGAAAAAAGCGTGCAATACGATTCGAGTTCCTCGCACATGTGCGTATCGACCTCGATATCACCGAGCGGCGTCTTGAAAGCGCACGATTCCGGCAGATAGGCGACGGATGATCCTGGAGTCCGGTAAGGTGCTAGTATTATTATATGGTCTATCGAGATGCCGGGCGTGGCTGCCCAGGCGCTTGCCTGGATGGCGCCCGAGAATGCGAAGGCGGAATGCGGCGCGAGGATTCCTATCGTGTGCTCTCCCGGGCGCTTCCGCGAAGCGGCATCCGAATTGGCGATAGAAGCGTCTATGGTGTCGGCAAGCTCGGATGGATCCTCCGGATAGAAGATGCCCGCGACAATCGCATCCCGTATTTTGTGATTTACTCCGTATGATCCCATGGAGTAAAGTATAGTCGTGGATGATCGGTACGCAATACACAACATACGGTAGCGGGGTCGGGTATGAGGATAATCGTCGCGGATGATGAACCGAATCTACTCAAGTCGATCGGCGCGTTCCTGAAGGCGGATTCGATAGAATCGTTCCTCGCTGCCGATGGCATAAAAGCCAGGGATGCCATGCTCGATGAGCCTTTTGACGCGGCGGTACTCGATATCCGTATGCCCGGCATGGATGGCATGTCGCTGCTCCACTGGATCAAGGAAGAAGGCTTTCCGCTTCCTGTCATCATGATGAGCGCCCACGGCGACGTCAGGGACGCCGTTGAGGCGATGAGGCTTGGCGCGTACGACTACTTGGTCAAGCCGTTCGACCCCGACGAACTGACAATACGCCTCAGGAAGGCCGTAAGGGACAGGCGCCTGAGCGCCGACCGCGAAGTGGCGAGGCGACCGTCGGGAGAGCATGTAAGGATGGTAGGGGACAGTGGTGCCATCAAAGAAGCCCTGAGGCTGATTGACCGGGCTGGTCCGACACCCTCGACTGTGTTGATAACCGGTGAGAGCGGGACCGGCAAGGAAGTCGCGGCGCGACTCGTTCACGAGCGTTCGGGCAGGCAGGGCGCCTTCGTGGCGG
>CAZKJA010000005.1:17880-26227 GCA_964552925.1 uncultured Treponemataceae bacterium | reverse complement strand
AGAGCGAGCTGTTCGGCTACGAGAAAGGCGCGTTCACCGGCGCGGCGGAACGAAAGCTCGGATTGTTCGAATTGGCCGACGGCGGAACCTTGTTCCTCGACGAGATAGGCGAGATGCCTTCGCATATGCAGGTGAAGATCCTGCGGGCGATCCAGGAACGCAAGGTGACAAGGCTGGGCGGCACCAAAGGCGTGCCGGTCGACGCCAGGATCGTCGCTGCAACGAACCGCGACCTGGAATCGATGGTCGCGGCCGGTACCTTCAGGGAAGACCTGTACTATCGTGTGAACGTAGTACGGATCCACCTGCCGCCGTTGCGCGACCGACCCGGCGATGCGTTAACGCTCGCCAGGCATTTTGTGGAAACCCTGGCGGCGAGCATCGGGCGCAAAGGCGTGAGCCTGTCGTCGGGCGCCATGGAATTGCTCGCGACCTATCCTTTCCCCGGCAACGTGAGGGAATTGTCCAACGCGGTCGAGAGGGCGCTTATACTGGGGGATGGCGACGAGCTATTGGCCCGGGATTTCCAGCTTGGCTCGGGCTCGCGCTCTGCGGCGACCAGGGATGAAGCGCCGTTCGGGGCGCTTCCGGAGCCTGGGAAAGATGGTTCGCCGTTTAAAGTCCGTTCCTGCTACGTAAGTACGGATGGCAAGCCATATTCCTTGTACGAGCTCGAACGGCTCGCGATCCTCGAAGCCCTCGGGAGGAACTCCGGCAAAAAGGAATCGACGGCCAAGGAACTGGGGATTACGAGGAGAACGTTGTTCAACAAGCTCAACGAGTACGGCTACCGGGAATGATACGCGGGGACTCGCCGGTAACGACATACTCGGACAACTCGCCGGATATGGGGGCGCTGTTCCGGTTCATCCTGAAGGTGCAAGCCTCGCCGCCGACGTCCATGGCGCAGTCGAAAGCATCGCCGGCAAAATCGGTCCGAAGGCAGCGCGCGCTGAAGCGATACTCCTCGGACGATGCGGTCGCGATCCGCGCGGAAGACCGCTCGAAGTACACGTAGGCGCTTTCTCCTCGGGAATCGATTGACTCGTACGCGTTCACTTCCGCTGCATCGATGCGGAAGCGGCCAGTGCCGGTCCGCGCGATCCACATGCCGTCGATGCGTTCGATTCCTTTGATTGCCAACGCCGGACCGCTCCCCATGAACCTGGCTACCGCTACGCTGGCCGGCCTCTTCCAGAGTTCCGCCGGCGGAGCGCATTGGAGCACGGCGCCGGCTTCCATGATCGCCAGCGAGTCGCCGAGGGCCATGGCTTCCTCCAGGTCGTGGGTAACGTACACGGCGGTAAAACCGAGCCGCCGCTGCTCTTGCGCGATTTCGGCGCGAAGGCGCTTGCGTAGCGCCGCGTCCAGTGATGACAACGGCTCGTAAAACAAAAGAATCGCGGGGTCCACGGCCAATGCACGCGCGAGGGCAACCCTCTGCCTTTCACCGCCGGACAGCTCGTGGGGCTTCCTGCGTTCGAACCCGGCGAGACCGAGGGTGTCCAATAGCTGCGCTATACGCTTTACGCGTTCGGCCCGTCGCACTCGGCGTACGCGGAGCCCATACTCGATATTGCCGGATACGTCGAGGTGCGGGAATAGTGCATGATCCTGGAATACCATTCCTATGCCGCGTTCGCTTGGTTCGGTGCGGGTGACGTCGCGGCCGCCCACGATCACCGAGCCCGAATCGGCTCGCTCCAGGCCCGCGGCCATACGAAGTACTGTGCTCTTGCCGCACCCCGAAGGCCCGGCTATCGCGAGCAGCTTCCCGGCCTCCGCGAAGATGTCGGCGCTGATCGTCGCGGCGGGCCAGCGCTTTGTCAGTCGTACAAGCTCAAGCGAGTCCATCGCGCGCGTCCTTCAGGAAGAATACGAAGCCAGTCAGCACCGCAAGCATTACAGCGGCGGCGCAGGCTTCGTCAAAGCGATAGGCGCCGGCGAGCCTGTACAGGTACAGCGCCATCGTATCGAAACCGCTTACAGGCGCGGCGATGAGAGCGTTTGCGTCGCCCGCGCTCATCGCGAATGCGAGCGCGAAGCCCGAACCCAGCGCCGGGGCGGCCATCGGCAAGCGGATCTTGAGCGTCGCTCCGAGCCGTGACGAACCGAGGGTGCGAGCAGCCTCGGCGAAACGATTGTCCGACAGGCCCACCGATGATTGTATTGCGCGCAAGGCGAATGGATACGCCGCGACTGCCTGTACCGCGGCCAGGGCGAAGACCGAGGGACCCGCGAGCGCGGTGCTCCATCCGTAAGCGAGCACGACGCTGGAAACCGCGAGAGGCAGCAGGGGCAGTACCCTTGAGAGCAGCGGGGAGCCCATGCGCCGTAAGCCCATCGTCAAGGTGAAGCCGGTTACGGCGGCCAAGGCTGCGCTGCCGAGCCCCAGTAAACCGGTATTGAGGATCGCGCCGAGGAACCCCCCGCGAGAGAACAAGCTCAGGTAGTTGCCGAAGCCCCAGGTGCCGGGGCCATGCGCTGTAGTCCTGATGGAAAGAGATTCGACCAGGATCGCAACCAAGGGGCCAAGAAAAAAAACGCTTATGAATACAGCGTACAGCAAGGCCGCCGCCGCCCCCCGTACAGTCTTGAAACCCGTAGGCTTCGAGAGCTCGGTATCCCTGCGCTCCACCGTCACCCGGCTCTCGAATAGCGCGTACATACCCAAGGCCAGCATTGCGACAGCAGTCTCCGCTAACGCGAAAGCGCTTGCCAATGGCCGGTCAAACTCGAATCGGGCAGCACGGTACAGTTCCACTTCCGGCGTCCCGACGCCGGGGCCGCCGAAGAGCAACACTATGACGAAGCTGTAAAAGCACATGAGGAAGACCAGCGACAGGGCTGCGCCCAAGGCTGGCAATATCGATGGCAGGGTGATGCTGACGAGTATGCGCGCCTCCGAGGCGCCCAGCAGCCTGGCCGCTTCCTCGTGGTGTTTTGGCGCCGAAGCCCAGGCATCGGCTACAAGACGCATGACGACGGGGAAATTATAGAACCCATGGGCGAAAACGACCCCGGTGAATGAGTACAGGAATCCGAGCGGCGGTTCGAACAGGCCGAACATCTCCATCAACGCCCGGTTCAGCACTCCTTCCCGGCCATAATACAGTACGAATCCTATCGCGATTATGAGGGGCGGCACGCAGAACGGAACGGCCGAAAGCGCCGAAAGCAGGCGCTTCCCACGGAATCGTCGCCTGGCCAGGAGGAATGCTCCGGGCAAGCCTATCGCGGCCGCGAGCAGGGCGCTGACGGCCGCCTGGGAGATGCCATACGAGAACGATCGGACGAATCGCGGTTCGGACAGCGCACGCGTTATGTTGCGTACGGCGCCTCCTTCGAACAAGGGCAGGAACGCCGCGGCCATCGGGATGGAGATCAGGCCTATGAGCACCGGGAGCAGTACGGCGCCCGACCGATCCGCCATCCTCGTGATCGCGGTATTCATGGCTTATCGAGACTGGAGGGCGTCTATCGCCGCCTTGACGGCGGCCTGGAGCCCCGCGGGATCAACCTGCACGGTCTTGGCCGGTCTCGGGGAGTACGAATAGCTCGCGGGCAGTTCTATCCCCGGCATCACGGGGTACATCCAATTGGTCAATGGAAGGGCCGACTGGAACTCCGGGCTCAGCATGAAATCGATGAATGCCTCGGCGGCCTTGCGATGCCGTGCGCCTGCGACGATTCCCGCGCCTTCGATCTGGATCGGGTGCCCTTCGGCGAACTCGATCGCCTTGTACCGGCCCGCTGTTTCGTACTCGGCGTGGTAGGCGGCGCTCGTCGTATACGATATCACCAGAGGGGCCTCGCCCGAGGTAAAGAGACCGTACCCCGTGTCCCAACCCGGCGACATCGTCAGTATCGATGGCGCGAGGCGCTTCCAGTAATCTGCCAAGTCGTTTCCGTAGACCGCCTGGGTCCACGCAAGAAAACCCAAACCCGGCGTCGAAGTGCGCGGGTCCATAAGTATGAGTTTCTTGGCGTACTCGGCCTTCGTCAGGTCCTCGAGCGAGCGTGGCGGAACCGCCAGTTTCCCGGAATCCCACATTATCGCGAAACTGCTCCAGTCGTAGGGCGTCACGCGCCACGAAGGGTCGAGCACCAGTTCGGCGGGTATCGAAGCGCGCGCTTTGGGCTTGTAGGAGGCAAGCACGCCCGCGGACAGGGCCTTGGGAAGGAGGTTGGCGTCAATACCTATGAGCACATCAGCAACCGGGGACTTCTTCTCGTCGATCGCCCGGGCCAGGACCTGGCCTGCGTCGCCGGGGACGATGAGCTGTACCTTGATTCCGGTAGCCTTCTCGAAAGCGGGGATGACGACAGGGGCGGGACCCCATTCGCTTGCGAACGAATCGTACGCGTACAGGACGAGTTCCGCATCGCTTTTTGGGGTGCAGGAAACGAAAGACACGGCCAGAATGACAGTGATCGAAACAAGCCAAGGAATTCTGAAAACTGGATGAGAAGGCATAGTGCTCCCTCCGCCGGCATTATCCGGATCAGGTTCTTCGGGTCTGCTCTCAGACGGCTTGGGCTCCTACGGAACCGTACCGACACCCCGTTTATTCGAAAATACCTTCATAGACAGCCTGTGGTCAAGAGAAACGCGCGGGAAGTCAGCGCAATAACAACGTTCCTGCAGCCAAGGTAGCTAGCGTGATCGGCAACCCGGCCTTCAGGTACGACCAGAAATCCAGTTTCACTCCCCGGCTAGCCGCGCCCTCGGCGACGATAAGGTTGGCTACAGACCCGAGCAGCGTGAGGTTCCCCGCGAAGGTGCTCGCCATCGCCAGGAGGAACCAGGCGCCGCGTGGATCGGCGGAGGCAGCAGCCATCGGCGAAAGCACCATGACGGCGGGCACGTTCGATATAAGGTTGGAGATGACCGTGGTGCTGGCGGTGAACAGCCAGGAAGACGCCATCGCCCCGGAGCTAAGAGCGGTCTCGAGCCAGGCGAAGGTGGCCGTCCTGGTCACCGTGGCAGTAATGACGAAAAGCCCGCCGAAGAACACAAGAAGGTTGAAGTCGACGCCGGCGAAAACCCGTTCCGATTCGACCCTTCGCGATACAAGTAGTATCGTCGCGGGTACGAGCGCGGCGATGACAACGGGTACGCCCGCGATGAAACCGCCGAGCATCAAAACACCCGCGAGCGCGCTTTTGACTAGAAGGCGGCGATCCAGGACGACAGCTCCCATCATCCCCACGGCTGCCACGGTCGATCCGCCGGCTTGGCGTGCACCGTCCTTTTCGCGTCGGCCGACAGGCCATGGAAGGTACTCGCCCGGGAACACAACGATGACGACAAGCCAGCAGATCACAAGCCCGATAGCCGCGATCGGGCCTATACGCTCGAAGAAGTCGATGAACGTGATCCCGCTCCGTGCGCCAATGAGCATGTTCTGGGGGTTGCCTATGATCGTCGCGGCCGAACCAATATTGGCCGCGGTCGCCGTAGCCACAAGGTAGGGTATGGGGTTCCTGCGTGCTCGGATACATGTCTCGGCTACAACGGGTCCGAGCACCAGGCACATCGTGTCGTTGAGGAACAGGGCCGAAAGCACGCCGGCTACTGCGATAATTCCGGCAAGGAACACCATAGGGCGTCCGGCCAGACCAGCCATCCTTGAAGCGACAAGGTCGAAAGCCCCGGACATCTTCATGCTCGCGACGATTACCATCATCGAAAGCAGCAGGATGATGGTTCCCATGTCGATAGCGGCGTACGCCTCGTCGAGGGGTATAGCCCCGATAGCCAGCAAGGCTCCCGCCGTGGCCAAGGCCATGGCCGCCCGGTTCATGCGCAGGCCTGGAATCCGGCCGGCCGCGATCGCCGCCATTCCCGCGATTATTATTGTAACTGCAAGTATTTCCTTCAGCATTGCGGCGATGAGTATAACGATTACACGACACCTGTGATAAGGAGCCTTTTTCGGATACAATGGGCCAATGGATCCCAAGAATTTACCGGTATACCAACAGAAAGAACGCATCCTGGAAGCGTTGTCTGGAAATCAGGTCATAGTCGTCGAGAGCCCGACAGGTTCGGGCAAGACCACGCAGTTGCCAGTCATCCTTCACGAAGCCGGTTATGGCGACGGCGGCATCATCGGGGTAACCCAGCCAAGGCGCATAGCCGCAATTTCGGTCAGCGAATTCATATCAAAGCAGCTGGAAACGCCGATGCCCGGGCTGATCGGCTACAAGATGCGCTTCGAGGACAAGACAAACCAGCATACCCGGATAAAGATCATGACCGACGGCATCCTGCTCCAGGAGATGAAACTCGACCCGGCGATGTCCAAATACTCGGTTATAATGGTCGACGAGGCTCACGAACGCAGCCTGAACATCGACTTCATCCTCGGCTTGCTCAAGAGGGTGCTCGAGGCCAGGCCCGAGTTCAAGGTGATAGTCTCGAGCGCGACTATAAACGCCGAGGTATTCAGTTCGTATTTCGCCGATTGCCCCATCGTCAAGATAGACACGCAGGTATACCCGGTCACCGTTGTATACGATCCCCCGTCCGTGGAAGGAAACCCCGACTCTCTCGTCGACAAGATAGAGCAGATAGTGGACCGTGTCGTCGGCGACAGGCGCGAGGGGGACATGCTCGTATTCCTGCCCGGCGAGAAGCTTATCAAGGATTGCATGCAGCGTCTGGCCGCGGGCGAAAGCCGCAACCGTATCCATATCGTCCCCCTGTACGCCAGGCTCGGCAAGGACGAGCAGGAACGGGTATTCGACAAGGCGCCGCTCGGCAGGAAGAAAGTAATAATTTCGACGAACATAGCCGAGACGAGCGTCACAATCGACGGCGTGACGAGCGTCGTCGATTCGGGTCAGGCCAAGCTCAATTTCTACAACCCCAAGACGTATACCGCCAGCCTCGTGCAAGTACCGATCTCCAAGGCTTCGGGCAACCAGCGCAAGGGCAGGGCGGGGCGGACGGCTCCGGGTTATTGCTACCGCCTGTACACCCGAGACGACTTCGAGAACCGATCCCTGTTCACGATGGAGGAGATCTACCGGACCGACCTTTCAGAGGTAGTGCTCCGCATGGCGGAATTGGGAATCACCGACTTCGAGCGCTTCGACTTCATATCGAAACCGCCCCGTTCCGGGATCCTCGGCGCGATGGACGTGCTCAACCTGCTCGAGTCATTCGAACCGGATCGCACGCTTTCAAGGGTCGGCCAGATGATGTGCGCCTTCCCCTTGCTGCCGCGCCTCTCCAGGATGATAGTCGAGGCGATACTCAAATACCCCGACGTCGTCGAGGAGGTCGTGATAGCCGCGTCCTTCCTATCGACGCAGAGCCCGTACGTGCTCCCCCCGGGCGAGGAACTCGAGGCCAGGAAGGCCCACCACGCGTTCCGCGACCCGGCGGGCGACTTCGTGTCGTACCTGAAGATGTACCGGGCGTTCGGGGAGGCCAAGCACAAGGGTAAATTCGCCGAACGCAATTACCTCGACGAGCGCACGCTCCTCGAGATAGCGCGAATCAAGGAACAGATAGAGCTCATCGTCCACGATTTGGGAGTCCCGATAGCATCGGGGGGCTCGACCGAGGATTACCTGTGCGCCGTCAGCCGCGGCCTCATACAATTCGTGTGCGCGAGGCAGGATCGCGGCACCTTCAGCACGCTTATGGCCGAGCGGGTGCAGATTCACCCGAGTTCGGTGATGTTCAAGGAAAACCCTGATTTTATAGTCGCCGGGGAGATAGTGCGGACGACGAGGATGTACGCGATGAGCGTTTCCCCGCTCCAGAGGCGCATGCTCGCCAAGATTTCCCCCATCGTCGCCGAAGCGTTGCTCAGGCAGAAGCCGGCCGTCGAGGCCGCGTTGATAGCCGGCAGGCGGCAGGCTGCTCCGCCCAGGCAGATGGCTCCCGCGGAACGGCAAAAACGGGAGGAAGCGAGGGATTTCACCAACAAGGTCAAGATTGGCGGCGAAACCTTCGACCTCGTGCAGGTGAAGAAACGCAAGAAAGCCGTGCTCGACTGGGAGATGTTCAAGAAGGCCAGGGAGGGCTTGCCTGCCGACGCGGCACTTGCCTACAGGGGCATGCTCGGCGTCGTAATCGTAGGGCACAAGAGGCTGATGGACGGCGAGAAGCTGGAGACCATACTTCGAGTGGCACACTGGCTCGACCCGGAGAACGACCTCAAGCGGGAATGGCCGAGGAAGAAGCAGTTCAGCGTCCATGACGACCTTGAAGCCCTGGTCAAGGTGCTGACGCACGTGCTGCAAGCAGCGTACTGGAAGCCCAAGAATCCGGAACTTGGTTTCGTGGCCTTGTTCACCGACACCTCCGGTTCATACTGGTTCCGCGTAT
>CAZKJA010000005.1:0-17870 GCA_964552925.1 uncultured Treponemataceae bacterium | reverse complement strand
CCCGCGGCTTCCATACGGCGCTCAACGAGAGTATCGCCAGCCTTGAATCGCTTATCGACGAGATTTCTGAAACCGCGACTCCAGCGCAGAAGGAATCGGTAGGCGCGTTGTACCGGAAGCTCTCGGAATTCTTCGCGTAAAGGATCCACGGTCTATTTTTTTATGAATTTAAGTTCCCGGACCAGCCTGCCGTCGTTGATGGCTCGCTGTTCGAACTTCGTGACCGGCCGCCAGGTTTCCCGCTCGGCCCAGGTCTCGTACGCGTTGACCAGGCCGGGCTCGGCCGTCAGCACTTCAAGCGTCGACTCCGCGTATTCCTCCCAGTCGGTCACGTAGTAGATGTACCCGCCGGTCCGCAGCCTGTCCGCCATGAGCCTGACGAAATCGCGGTTCATTATCCTCCGCTTGTGGTGACGCTTCTTGGGCCATGGATCGGGGAAGAACACGTGGAAGCCGTCGATGCTCCCCGGCGCGAGCATTGAATCGACGACCTCGACGGCATCATGCCTGCAAATCCTCACGTTTTCGATTCCCCGCGCTTCCATCTCCGATAGAAGCTTGCCGACACCTGGCGCGTGCACCTCGAGCCCCAGGAAACCGGATTCCGGCAATGTTTCGGCTATCGACGCGGTGGCCAGCCCCATCCCGAAGCCAATTTCGACAACGAAGGGACGGTTCGACCCGAAGAGCGAGTCCGCATCAAGGATGCGCCCCGGTTCCCACGCGACGCCGTATCTCGGGTACAGGCGCGCGAGTGAATCCTTCTGCATATCCGTCATGCGGCCGGAACGGACAACGTAACTTCGAATGCCTATTTCACGCGCCGACAAGGGGGCGTTCAATCCTGCAGACGGATCTTCCACGACATGAATCCTGTCTCCGCTTTCGGGTCGAACCCGTAGACGGCTAAATAATCCGCGGATGTCCGCCAACTACCCCCACCCATAAGCGTATCGAGTGGGGTCCGGCCCTCGGTTATGGCGACGGTAGCAACGACGTTTCCGCCAGAATCCAGGAACAACGCGGTGTTGACGTGGTAGGGTGATCGTACAGACACAAAACCATCTTCCACTTTGATGGAAGGCAAGGCGTACCCATCCGTCTCTGGTGCCGACACCATTATGGTTCTTTCGACCCTCTCGCCAGCCCTGTCCACGAGTACAACGCGGTAGCGTCCTCTGGGAATCATGCCGGTAGGAGCGCGCAAGCCGTTGGATCCAATCCAGACGCTTGAGCCTTCCTCGTGCCGCTCCCAGCTGTCCCCATCGAGCGTCCATGACAGTTCCGACGCGTCATTGACAATGAAAAGATATTCGATATCGTCCGCGCCATCGCCGTCGGCCACCGAGGTGAAAAACGAAAGCCGCTCTTCCCGGCCTCCATTGGAATCCACAGCGGCTACGATCACGCGGGCCGACATCGATAACAATTCAGGCGGCTTTGACGAACACGAGCTGGTCGCCGAAATCGCGAGCGACGCAGTCAGCGCGCCGATAACTTTCAGCTTCATGTTGTACCGTCGATCGGTATGCATCAACCCTGTCGTCGCAACGAGGCGGCCGCGGCCTCTGCGCTGGAAAATTCGGCGTTGATCCTGCTTGCCAGGTCCCTGAGCATCCAGACGCCTTTTTCCTTTTCTTCAATCCCGCGGAAAAGTATATGGCCGGCACCCTTGGCTTCGGCATAGGAATACTGCTGCGCAAGCTTCCGCGTCTCGGAAAATACTTCGCACGCCAGACCGGAGCCGCGCAGTACGGCCGCCGCCGCCTGGTATTCAGGGGCAAGAGACTCTTCGGTGTTCGCGATGACGACCCGGGTGGTGCCCTTCCGCTTTGCGCTGCCGCCGAGCGTCTCGAGTGCTGTCAACAAGCGGTCGAGTCCCACCGAGGCTCCAACGCCGGGTAGATTGCGCTTTGTGTACAGCGAGGCGAGATTGTTGTAGCGTCCACCGGAACATACCGAGCCGATTTCCGGGATGCCTTCGAGGAAGGTTTCGAAGACTGCTCCGGTATAGTAATCGAGGCCCCGCGTAATATTCGGCGCCAGGATTATGGAACCCGAGAGCCCGCACGCCTCGGCCATCGCCGCGATCGATTCGAGCCTGTCGGAATCCGGGTTGGGCCCTCCCGCGATGCGGGTCATCCGTTCGAGCGTTGAAGCGAAGTCGTCACCTTCGCGTATGAACTCTAGCACTTCGTCGCTCGCGCTCACTCCTGCGAGTTCTACGAGCAGCCGCCTGGTTTCTTCGATCCCTATCTTGGCCAGTTTGTCGACTATCCTGAGCACCTCGACCGAGCGTTCGGCTATGCCGGCCTTGGCAAGGAAGCGATTGAAGACGCCGCGATGGTTGAGGTGGATCCTGAAACCGGGAACGCCGAGGGCCGCCATCGAGGAGGCAATTGTCGCCACGATATCGAAGTCGGCCATCGCGGTATCGGCCCCTACGATGTCAAAATCGCATTGCATGAACTCCCGGTACCGTCCGCGCTGGGTATTCTCCCCGCGCCAGACCTTGGCGATGTGGTAGCGCCGGAAGGGCAGGTAGAGTTCCCCGACATGCTCCGCCATGAACCTGGCGAAGGGAACGGTCAGGTCGAAGCGCATCGCCACGTCCCGGCCGCCGTTGTCAGTGAAGCGGTATACCTGCTTCTCCGTCTCGCCGCCTGCCTTGCCGAGCAATATCTCGGCGTACTCGAGGACCGGCGTATCGATAGGAACGAAGCCGAAACTCCTGAAGACGCCAACCAAGGACTCGACGAGGGCGGCCCTCTCGATCTCCGCGTCGGGCAGGTAATCCCTGAAGCCTTTTAGTACCCGGGCCTGTATCAAATCAGACATTGAAGACTCCTGTGGATTCGGCTTGGATTATGCCCTCCACCGAGGCGGGAAGGCAAGCGGGAGCATGGCGATCAGCTGCGCAACAGTTCCGAGAGTTCATCGCCGGACACGAGATCCTCGAGCGAGGCGTTCTGTACGGTTGTTTCCCTCAGGATATCGAAGAGTTCGTTTGACAAGGCCTTCTGCGCCGAAGCGATCCGCTCCAACTCGTCAAACGAGGGCGTGATCGGCTTCGCGAGCAATTTCTCCGGACGCGTTATGCCGGAAATTGCTTCCGCCAGTGCGCTGCTTGTCCTGGCGAGCAGGCGTACGTACTCGGAACGGTCAACCAGGTGTTCGTTCTGGATGACAAGGTTCTTTATTTTTCTCAAGGTAGCATCGGCCAGTCTGATTGCCGCAAGAATGGTGTCGCCAATCACTTCCGCGTCCGGCTCCAGCCTCGAGGCGTCGGAAATAACCCGGACGAGGCCATCGGCGATAAAAATATCGTCTTCAAAATGGATTACATGGGACATGGAATTATTGTAACCCGCGGGAGCGACTATGACAATCGGCCAGTTCGCTTGATACGGTGCAAGGATGTACTGTATACTCCGCTGGTTATTCTGCGCGTTCGCCTTGCACGGAAATCCGATATGAGGCCACGCTGGAAAAACTCCTTATCCGTCCGTTAGAGGGCGGATCACCAGACCACAGGGAGGATCGATGAGACCGTACGAACTAACAGCAATTTTCGCCACGGAAGAAGAACTGTACCGACAGGCGAAAGAATCAGTCTCCAACACGCTAAAGGCGCAGGGTGGGGAGATCACGAAGGAAGAAGAGCTCGGCGAACGCCAGCTTGCCTATGAAATCAAGGGCAGGATGCGCGGAAAGTACGTCATCTGGTTCGTCAATCTAGAGCCGGACAAGATAAACCCCGCCGAGAAGGTGTTCAAGCTTGAACCGAACATACTGAAATACCTTTTCGTAAGGGCCGAAGACTGACGGGAGGGAACCATGGCCGATCTCAGCGTAGCCGTTCTTGTCGGCAGGCTCACCCGTGACGCGGAACTCAAATACACCAACTCCGGGCAAGCCGTTTGCCATTTCTCGGTAGCTACAGGTTCCAGGAAGAAGAAGGGCGACCAGTGGGTCGAGGAAGCGAGTTTCTGGGACGTCGATCTATGGGGCAAGCAGGGCGAGTCGCTGAACCAATACCTCGTAAAAGGTAAATTGGTCGCCGTGGAAGGCTCCATGCGCCAGGATAGATGGGAACAGGATGGCCAAGCCCGCATGAAGGTGATTGTGAGCGCCAATACCGTGCAGCTGCTCGGCTCGAACTCCGGGGGCGGCGCACAGGGTTACAGCGCCCCGCAAGGGAATTCACAAGGCGGAGGACGCGACCAGCAAGGCCCGGAAACGGGTAAATCGCAGGGTCCGGCGGCTCAGGCCTCCGATGAATTCTCGGACGACATACCGTTCTGACGCCAGGACGGAACAACACTACAAGGAGATACTGCATGTCCGATATGAATAGGGATGACAGGGGAGATAGAGGCGACAGAGGCGACAGGGGCGACAGGGGTGGTCGCGAGGGTGACGACCGCGGAGGACGCGGCGGTCGCAAAGGTTTCTTCCGCAAGAAGGTGTGCAAATTCTGCGCCCAGAAGCTCAAGATCGACTACAAGGACCCCGATACGATCAGGCGCTTCGTGACCGAGCGTGGAAAGATCCTGCCAAGGCGGATCACCGGTTCCTGCGCGAAGCACCAGAGGAGACTGGCGGTCGCCATCAAGCGCGCCAGGGCGCTCGCGTACATCCCGTACGTGACGAAGTAAGTCCTTGGATCTGACAGCCGAGCTTAAACGATACTCGACTCCCCTGATGCTCGGAGCCGTTTCCGCCGTCTTTTATGGTACGGTGGCATTGGCTCCGGTTTTCCTCGTTCCCCTGCAAGTCTCGGGAACGGGCAGGGGTGTAAAATCGATGTTTGTCAGCTCGGCAGTCGCCATGGCCGGTATCGCCATCTGGCAGACTTTGTTGCTTTCCAAGGCCGGGGTTCTCTCCGGCGCGACTATAACGCTTGGCATCTCGGCGCCATTGGCCTTGGTGCTGGCTCTGGCCATGATGGCGATGAAACAATTCAGCCGCATTCAATTCGCGCTCAAAGCATTGCTCGGCGCGGTGTTGGCTTCGTTGGCGTGCCTGCCTTCGTTCATCTTCGCCCTCAAGGACGAGGGCCTGAGGCAGATGTTCCTTGACGCTTTCATCGCCGCTTCGACGGCGGTAGGCGCCGGGACGCCCGAGCCCGAGCGGATGTGGGAAGTCATCAAGGCAGGTGTCGGCTCGAGTTTTGGCGCCATACTCTTCATTTTCCTTTTTTCGAGCGCCTGGGTTGGCACACGGTTCGGAAAGACGGTTTTCCACAAGGCTTCCGATACGGACGAAGCATCGTTGCCGCCGACCTTGTCCGACTATCGATTGCCACCTTCGCTGGTCTGGGTGCTTCTTGGTTCGTGGGCCAGCCTCTTGCTGGCTCGTTTCTATCCATCGTTGCTTCTTTCGGCAGTCGCGTCGAACGCGACCTTAGCTTTATCGATCTGCTACGGAGTCCAGGGGCTTGCCGTAGCCGGCGCCGTTGCCGAACGCGCCGGCTTGGCCTCTGTCGCCCGATTGCTTGGACCGGTCGTAGTCATCCTGCTCCTTTTAGGGGGAACAGCAGGCTTGATTGTAGCTGGAGCCATAGCCTTGGTCGGCACCCTTGAGACCTGGATACCATTCCGTGCAGTAACCAAAGGAGAGTCACAATGAAAGTCATTCTCAACAATGACGTTCCCAATCTGGGCGAACTCGGAGACGTGAAGGACGTCGCCGCAGGTTACGCCCGCAACTTCCTCTTGCCGCGCGGGCTTGTATACCCATACAGTCCGGCTACCATCGCCCTCTTCGAAAAGCGCAAGGCGGAGATCGAAGCCCGAAAGGCATCAAAAAGGTCTTCCAGTTCCGACCTCAAGACACGACTTGAGGCGGAAGACGTGACGCTCGACATGCCGGCGGGCCAGAATGGAAAGCTGTTCGGTGCCGTATCGAACGCGACAATAGCCGATGAACTCCTCAAGAAGGGCATACAGGTCGACAGGAAGAAGATCGAGGTTCCAGGCCGTGTCATAAAGAGCGTCGGCAACTACAAGATCGCCGTACGCCTGTACGAAAAAGAGGAAGCTACCTTGAGGGTGGTCGTCAAGGGCCATGTGGAAAAAGCCAGGCAGGCCGCTCCCGAGCAGCCCAAAAAGCGTCGCTACGAGGAACCGGTTGCCGCCCCCCAGGCCGCTGAAACCGCCCAGGCAGAAGTAGCCCAGGCCAGCCAGGCCGGAGAGACTCCAGCAGACCAGGTCTAGCATGATACCCGCCCAGCTCAAGGACAAGGTTCCCCCGCACAATGCGGAGGCAGAACAAGCCTCGCTGGGCGCCGTTCTTCTCGATCCTGACATGGTACCGCATATACTGCGCTACCTTCGTCAGGACGATTTTTACGTCAATGCCAACAAGAATGTCTTCGCCGCCATAATTTCCCTTTTCGAAAAAGGCCAGAAGGCCGACCTGATTACGCTTGCCGACGAAATGCGCGTGCTGGGCACCCTGGACCATTCCGGAGGCCCCGCGTACATAGCGAAGCTGACCGATGTCGTGCCTTCCAGCGCCAACATGGAGTATTACGCCAAGATAGTGCAGGAATGCTCGATCCGCCGCAATCTTTTGCGTCTTGCGGCCGACATAAGCCACAAGGCGCACGATGAGTCAATCGAGATAGGCATGTTGCTCGACGAATTGCAGGAAGCGATCTTCGAGGTCAACCAGGGCAGGCAGATGGTGACCTACCGTAGCGTACGGGAGATTATCCCTGACGCGATGAGGATGATCGAGGACCTGGCCAAAAACAAGAACCAGTATACAGGTATTCCCAGCGGCTTCGCGGAGTTGGACAGCATGACGAGCGGCTTCCAAAACTCGGAACTTATAATCATCGGCGCCAGGCCGAGCGTCGGTAAAACGGCCTTCGCCCTGAACATCGCCGCCCACGCAGCGCTGCGGGAAAAAATCCCGGTATGCTTCTTCTCGCTGGAAATGCCCGACCTCTCCCTTACGTACCGCATACTTTCGAGCGAGGCGCGGATCGATTCAGAGAAGGTGAAGAGCGGCCTTATTAAATCCAGCGACATCCAGAGCCTCATGGACGCGGCCAGCAGAATTTATGACGCTCCGATCTACATAGTGGATTACCCGAATATCAAGCTGCTCGACTTGCGCTCGCTTGCACGGCGCATGAAAAGCGAAAAAAACGTAAAAATAATATTCATAGATTACTTGACCCTTATTACCCACGAAAATGAATCCCTACCCCGTTGGGAACAGATATCGAGCATATCCAGGTCACTCAAGGCTCTCGCCAGGGAGTTGAAAATTCCAGTGGTTGCGCTTTCCCAGTTGAAACGCGAAGCCGAGGGCAAGCAGCCGTCGCTCGCGGACCTCCGGGAGTCGGGATCGATAGAACAGGACGCCGACCTTATTATGTTCCTTCACCGGGAAAGGGAAATCGACAAGCGGCGGGACGAGCATTCGCCGTATACCCCGACCGACTTGCTCGTCGCCAAGCACCGCAACGGTCCGGTAGGCAAGGTAAACCTCCTGTTTTTCCAGAAGCACACTCGATTCGAGTCGCTTGAAAAGGATCAGCTCTCGCATTAGATTCCATCGTGGAGGCCTGAAATGGATCTCGAAAAGAACTACGATCTCAGCTTGATAATCAACGATACCGAACGCATGGTGCTCGAAGAGTTGGGCAAGAGGATGGAACACGCCGTTTCGGAGGGTTTATGCGACTGCCAGGATTGTGTGGTGGACATTGCGACAATAGCCCTCAATTCCCTGAAGCCGAGATACCATGCGTCCCTCATGGGGACAATGTATGCCCACGCCGCCGAGTCGGGAGAATACGCGGAGAACGTCAGGAAGGCAGTGGAATTCGCGGTGGAGAAGGTGAAGGCCAACCCCTCGCACGCCTGACTTAAGGCATTTCCGACATCGACTCCAGGAATCCCAGCTTCTTGAATGATTTGTAGCGCCCCGAGAAGATGGTCTTGTAAGGTTCCTTTGACATGCTCGCCGGCAAATCATCGACGATTTTATCATAGGACGATGCGGGAATGCGTATGACCCCCGCCTCACCTTCTTTGAGACCCAACACATGGAACACAAGCGTTCCGTCGTCCTTGCCGTTGTACAGCACTGATATGTCTGTGGCCTGCCCGGATTCCTCGGCCTTGCCGTGCAAAATATACTTGAGCCCCTCCACGGCCTTCGGATCAAGGCCATCCCGCAGGATTCTTGATCTCTCGAAAAGTTCCTGATACCCGAGCAGTATCTCCGAGGAACCGGGCACGTCGGCCTTGCCCCTGTACACCGATAGCCGCTGCAATTCTGAGATCACAGCGATGTCGATGCCGCGGGAGGCAGAGCTCACGCGTAGCGGCAATTCAGCCCTTACCAGCGCACCGCAGCGCGGACAGATCGCCGAAGGCGATTCGCCCTTTGCCAAGTTCTCAAGGATCGTGCCGGCAGCGTCAAGATCGATGAACTCGGGAACATCGATATCCACCAAGGCTTCGCATCGGCATTGAACCTGTTTCATTGAGAACCTCCTTGCTATCTTCCGGAAAAGAACAATACATCGCTAACTGTCGAAAGGATGAATAACGCCGCGACAACCACCATGCCGATAGTCTGATACCTGAAAACTGTTTTTACCTTGGCTGCCTTCCTGCGGACGATCTCTATCAGGAACAAGAGTATCGACCCGCCGTCGAGCAGTGGTATCGGCAGGAGGTTCATCGCGAACAAGCCGATGGACAACAAAGCAAGGAAATTCAACGCGGTTGACAAACCGCCTGCAGATTCCCGCTTGAGTCCGTCCGACGCCACGGTGCCAACCATCCAGGTGATCCTGGCCGGGCCGGAAATTGCCTTGAGCAAATCGACACCCATGAAAAGCGAAGCCAAGCCACGGTATGTACCGACGATTGTCTTCCTGGTCTCATGGAATCCCATGACGAACGAATCGATGAATCCGTCGGATCGTATGGTCGTACGGTTCATCTTCCACAGGATTCCAAGATTGTTCGCATCGCTTCCGCCGTACGCCATTACGAGTCTCGCGGAGCGCTCGACGCCGCCCCTCATGTAGGTGAGTTGTATGGTGTCAGGCGCAAGTTTTTCAAGGTATTTATGTATAGCCAAGGAATTGTCGACCGTCAGGTGGTCGATCGCCGTGACGCTATCGCCTTTTTTCAAACCGGCAAGCGCCGCCGCGCCATCCGGACTTACATCTCCCACGACTGGCTCTATCCACGGATAGACGCCGACCCGGCCTGCGCCTGTCCCCTTGTCGAGCTCGGGTACTATCCGGACCGCCATCCGTTGTCCGTCCCGATCCAGGATGATTTCCGTATTGCGCCTTGCCGAAAGCGATACCGCTTCCTGTATACCGGAAAAAGTCGCGGTATCCTTGCTGCCGATGGAGACTATCCTGTCGCCGCTTTGGATACCGGCGATATCGGCGGGGTATTCGCCCCCATCATAATCGCTGGCGAGTATCACGCGGTTGTCCCAGCTGCTTACCTCGTACCCGACAGCGACAACTGCTGTGTAGGCAATGAAGGCAAACACCACGTTCATGAGCGGCCCGCCCAAGGAAATAAGGATTCTCCGTGCCGGCGTCGCTCCGAAAAACGTGCCACGCTCGCGGGGAAATTCGTCCAGCCCCTGTTCGATGGCTTTTCTGTACGAATCTTCGCCTTTCATGCGGCAGTAACCGCCTATCGGAAGGGCGGAAATCGTGTATGCTGTAGAACCGATTTTCTTGCTGACAAGACGAGGTCCCCAGCCCAACGAGAATTCCTCGACTTCGACGCCAACGAGCCTTGCCATCGCGAAGTGCCCCAATTCATGGAAAAAAACCACGATGCCCAATCCTGCAAGCCCAAGGGCAATGGTCACGATCGTCATCGTATCTCCTCTGTTAGCTTCATGGCGATATTCCTGGCTGATAGATCGACATGCATGACGCTTTCGATATCTTCCAGGATCGCCGGAAACTTCTGTCGCAAGGTACCTGAAACCACCAACGGCATATCCGTAAAACGCAGGCGATTATTCAGGAAAGCCTCGACGGCGATTTCGTTGGCGGCATTGTACGCAGCTGTGGCGCCTTCTCCCAAGTCGAGAGCCTCATACGCGAGGTTCAGCAAGGGAAAACGTTCCGGATCGGCTCTGTAAAACGTCATTCCATCGATGGTTGGATCCAGATCCGCGCAATTTTCCTCGACCGTCTGCGGCCATGACAGGGCTCCGAGTATGGGCAGGCGCATATCGGGTCTCGAAATCTGCGCGTACAAGGAACCATCCTTCGATCTCACAAAGGAATGTACCCTGCTTTCGGGGTGGATGACAACTTCGATGTCCTTCGGCCGCAGGTCGAAAAGTCTCGCGGCCTCTATCACTTCAAGTCCCTTGTTGGCCATGGAAGCCGAATCGATTGTGATCTTGGCCCCCATGTTCCAGGTCGGGTGGGCGAGGGCGTCCTTCGGGGTGACAAACGGCAGTCTGTCGGCTGGGAGGTTCCTGAACGCGCCTCCTGAGGCAGTGATTATTACGCCTTTCACGTTGTCCCGTCCGATGCCTTCGACAAGCCTCCAGATGGCGGAGTGCTCGGAATCGACCGGAAGAACCCGCTTTCCGAAGCGCGAGGCTGCCTCGCGCACAAGGCGGCCGGCCATGACTATGGTTTCCTTGTTCGCCAGCGCGAGGTCCAAGCCGCACGCGAGAGCCTTCAGCGAAACGGCCAAGCCGTCGGCACCCGCGGCGGCGTTCACCAAAATGTCCGCCGGAGTCGACTCGATGAGGGTTTGCAGGCCCAGGTTTCCGCTATGGCGGATCTTGTCGGATTTCGGCGTCGCGCCGCTCAGGCATAGCGCCGAGCCGGGATGGGCCGTCGAGCACGCTAGAAGCTCTGCTTCGTCCCTGTGGGCTGACATGCCAACAATCCGGAATAGCCCGGGGTGTCGTTGAACGATGTCAAGCGTCTGGCGTCCTATCGAGCCGCTCGCCCCGATCAGGATTATCCGCTTCAAAGCAAACCAATGAGCGCCATGAACGCCGTGAAGACGGGAGCGGCGAATAACAGGCTGTCTACTGAATCGAGCATCCCTCCGCGCCCTGGCACAATGGATCCAGAATCCTTGACGCTGGCCGAACGTTTCAATGCGGATTCGAATAAATCCCCGGTAACGACAGCCAAACCGCTTGCGAGCCCCAGTATGGAGAGTGTAAGCCACGCGCGCGGAACCACGGCAGGGAACAAGAGTGGCCCCGACAGGGCCGCGCCGACGCTGCCCGCCATGCCTGCAAGGAAACCTTCCAGGCTCTTCTTGGGGGAAACCGGGAAAATACCACGTATCCTGCCAAGGGTTACGCCCGCGAGCCATGCGAGGCTGTCGTTGCCAAAAACAATGACGGCGAACCACACCACGAGGGTCCCCGCACCTTCGGGGGCTCCCAAGAGAACCATAATGGCAGAGCTGAGGGCGCCAGGATACAGCAGAAAAAATGCATTGGCGGAGGCGTGGCTGGCCGAAGCCGCTATCGATTCCAGTTTCCGGGGAAAAGCCAGCGGGATGGCGCATACGATGAATCCGGTGCCAACGGCGATGGCAAGCGGAGCCAACCATGATTCGGCAAGATTGGATCCATACCCCGCGAGCCTGACAACGTAGACTGTCACGGGTGGCGCCGCCGAAAGCACTACGCTTTGAACCGTCCTCCAACGCCCTCCCGAAGGTTCCATGATCCGGCGTAATTCAAGGGAAGCTCCAATAGTGAAAGCAAGGACAATGAGGGCGATGGGTGCATGGTCCATCCATGGAACAAACAACGCGAGAATGAAAAGGATCGGGACCGCGATGCAAACAAACACAATGCGGATTATAAAGTTTTTCATTTGGCGTCTCCGAACCTGCGCTCGCGTCGGGCATACTCCTCAAGAGCCCGATCGAGTTCTTTCCCGGTCCAGTCTGGCCATAGAACATCGGAAAAATAGAACTCGGAGTACGCCGCCTGCCAAATAAGGAAATTCGACAGCCTCAATTCCCCGCCAGCACGGATTATCAGATCCGGATCGGGCATGTCGGCAACATCGAGGTATCGACGAAATTCCGCCTCGGTCAGCTTGCCCGCATGGGGCGGAATTTTTTCCATGGCACGGAGAATTTCATCCCTGCCCCCATAATTGATAGCAAGGTTGACGCGGATGTTGTTGAATCCCGCGGTTTCTTCCGCGACGCGGACAAGAGAATCCCTGACATCCTTTGGCAAGCCTTCCGCATCGCCTGAATGAACGACGCGAACGCCGAATTCCTTGTAGAAATCCAGTTCAGCGCCTAGATACGTGTTGATCAAGCCCATGAGGAATTTTACTTCCTCCTGGGCGCGTTTCCAGTTTTCGGTACTGAAGGTATACAGCGTCAGATCCTTGATTCCAGATAAGGCGGCGGCTTTGACAATACGCTTGGCGGCTTTCAGGCCCTCTCGGTGACCCTCTGTCCTGGGGAGGCCCCGAGCCTTCGCCCAGCGGCCGTTACCATCCATGAAAATGGCTATATGTCCAGGGAGTACCAGAGGTGTATTCAACTGCATAATCAGACTTCCAGAATTTCCTTTTCTTTTTCTTCAAGGGTTTTGTTCACCTGGAGTACGTATGAATCGGTCAATTTCTGGAGATCGTCTTCTGCTTTTTTGACGGAATCCTCGGGAGCATCGGATTTCTTGATGTCTTCGAGTCCGTCGCGCCTGATATTCCGTATTGCGACGCGCGAAGATTCGGCCATGCTTTTGGCGCTTTTCACCAATTCCTTGCGCCTCTGTTCGGTGAGCGGTGGAATCGCTATGCGGATTACCTTGCCGTCGTTTGATGGATTGAGTCCCAATTCGGATTTCTGTATAGCCTTTTCGATTTCGCTTATCAATGTCCGGTCCCAAGGCTGGATGACGATGAGGCGAGCTTCCGGAACGGAGACCGTCGCAACCTGGGCAATAGGTGATTTTTGACCGTAGTAATCTACCCTGAGCCTGTCGAGTATCGATGGCGATGCTCGGCCTGTCCTTATTCCAGCGAAGTCGTCCCTCAGCGAGGCTACGGCTTTCTTCATGCGCTCCTCGCAAGCGTTCCTGATGTCGTCCATTGCTTTGCCTTTCGGAACCCGTATCGGCGGCGGGTTCGTTAGTGACGATTCCGGGCCCGGCAAAACACCGGGCCCGGATAAAAAAGCATCATTCTTCCCCGATTTTCATGTATACAAAATCGACTACGCTGATAGGAATACCTGTGGCTTTGGAGACCGCGTCGATAACCGACTTTACGTTTTGTTTCTCGTCTTTGACGAAACCTTGATCAAGTAGGCTTTTCTCGGTCATCCGTTTTTTAAGTTTCCCGGCAAGAATTCCTTCGATGACATTCGCCGGTTTCCCGCGTACCTTCTCGTCTTCGTCGACCTGCTGTTTGAAGATCTCTTGCTGTTCCTTGATCCAATCCGCGCTGATGCGTGATTGGTCTATGAATACTGGCTTGAAGGCCGCGATATGGAGAGCAAGATCATGAACGAGACCTGTGATTTCGGCATTCTTGAATGCGTCCGGAACATCCGATCGCACTTTGATAATGACGCCGAGCCTTCCTTCGCCGTGTAGATACGAATGAACATACTCCCCGGAAGACGACTCGGCGAGAGCGACCTGTTTCAGCGTGATATTTTCCTTGATTACGCTCGCCATTTCCTTGACTATATCTTCAAGTTCAGGGACGGGCTTGGAAATATGCTTTTCAAGAGCTATTTTCGCCATTTTCTGGCCGCCCTTGATGAAATCCTCGTTACGGCATACGAAATCGGTTTCGCAATCGATCTCAATAAGCGCGATCGCGCTTGACGACTCGGATATGAATATCCGCCCCTCGTTCGTCGCTCTTTCGAAGCGTTTCTTGACTCCGGCCAGACCCCATTCCTTAAGCTTTGTTTCGGCCGCGGACACGTCACCTTCGGTCTCGATGAGGGCTTTTTTACAATCCATCATTCCGGCGCCGGTCTTTTCGCGCAGTGCTTTGATATCAGCAATCGTAACATCCACAACAGGCTCCTTACTTCGCGTAGTACTTGTCTTCCTCGACTATCGGTTCCTCGGACGAGCCTTCCTCGGCTACTACTGAGGAAGCCGAGACTTCAGCGGCGGCAACTTCGGCGACAGCAGCGTAACTGGCCGGGTCGACTTCGACTTCCTCTTCCTCGTCCGTTGCTTTCACTTCTTCGGCGCCGGCTTCCGTTCCTTCCTCGTCCTGGAGGGTTTCGATGATCTTGAGGCCGGTTTCGCTCTCGGCCTCGACCACGGCGTTGGCGATGATCTGGGTGAACAGGGAGATTGAACGGATTGCGTCATCGTTGCCGGGGATGGGATAGTCAATGCCCTCGGGATTGCAGTTCGTATCGACGACCGCGACGATGGGGATGCCGAGCCTTTGGGCTTCGGCTACCGCTATCGCTTCCTTGCGGGTGTCTATTACGAATATGATGCCGGGAAGCTTTGTCATTCCCTTTATCCCGCAAAGGTTCTTGTCAAGCTTGGCTTTTTCTTTCTGAAGCTGGGCTTGTTCCTTCTTGGTCAGGCTTGAGAAGTCTTCCTTTTCAAGCTTGATGAGGCGCTCGATCGACTTGCGTACCGTCGAAAAGTTTGTGAGCATGCCACCGAGCCAGCGGTTGTTTACGAAATACTGCTCGCAACGTTCCGCTTCCTTCTGGATGGCTTGCTGGGCTTGTTTCTTTGTTCCTACGAACAGTACCGGTTTTCCGGCAGCCACGGTCTTGCGTACGACTTCGTACGCTTCCTTTATCGACTGGATTGTTTTCTGCAAGTCGATGATGTGGATGCCGTTGCGTTCGGCGAAGATGAATTTCTTCATGCGCGGATCCCAGCGCTTGACCTGATGTCCGAAATGTACACCGGATTCCAGCAGGCTCTTCATGGTGACTACAGCCACGTGTTCCTCCATTGGCTTCCGATCGTATCGGAAGCCCCCTTCGCTTGTTCTCGTCGACCGGATGCCGCGGACGGCTCCGTCATGACGGAAGATTAGGCGACATGATGGTTGATCACGTCGCCGTGCCGGCTTGTTTCCCTGTCGGGAAGCGATAGCCGAACCCGCACAGGATGGCATAAAAAGCATGGAGTGGCAAGCCCACGACCCCCGAGAACGAGCCTTCGATACGCTTCACGAAGTAGGATGCGTGCTCCTGGATCCTGTATGCACCCGCGGCGCCTGACCATTCGCCGGTTTCCAGGTACCACTCGATTTCGGCCTCCGAAAGCGGGTTGAACACGACCAAGGTCTCCGATAGAGCAGTCTCAACCCTGCTTGTCGTCGATTCGATGACGCATAGGCCGGTGGAAACTGTATGCGTCCTCCCGGAAAGCATGCGAAGCATTATCCCGGCTTCCTTTTTGTCCGCGGCCTTGCCAAGCGCGACTCCATCGACGGAAACAAGCGTATCCGCGCCGATTACGAGCATCGGGTCGGGTGATTGGCTGCCGCCCTTGTGGATATCCATGCCGGTCCGGGCCTTTAGACTTGCAAGGGCTACCACGCGCTCCCCGATCGCCCGGTCATCGAAAACGCTCTCGTCGATTGCTGTCGCGCACGTGGAGAACCGTATGCCAAGGCCATCCAGTATCTCGATTCGTCTTTGGGACGCGCTCGCGAGGAGCAGGCCCACGGACGCATGCCTGTCGGATTGTCTCATGGGCGTTATAGTAGACCGGAGATCCGCATCGTGTGAAGGTTGACATTGACAATGTTTTGGCATACTACTGTCTTGTCGAGCGATTAGCTCATATGGATAGAGCGGCAGCCTCCGGAGCTGCAGGTGGCCGGTTCGAGCCCGGCATCGCTCATGGCGTTATGATAAGAAAAGCCCCGGCAGTGAATCACTTGCCGGGGCTTTCATGCAATTGGCGCGTTGTTACTTGCCGTTGCCGGAACTCGAATATTTCATAAGTTTTTTGAGCAACTCGGCGGCCTTTTGTTTCACCGGCTTTATATAGTTGCCGTCCGCGATACGGATGACCGCCCTTACCGCGGCAGGATCCTTGAGTCCACCGTTGGCGTCGGCGAGTGCTTCCAAGGCCACGAGGCTCTCGAAAGCAAGGCTGTTGTCGGCGAACAAGATGTCGTATCGGGATACTATGAACGCTATTGCCTGGGTAGCATCGTCACCCTCGATTATGCCGATCTTGCCGATCGACCGGATGGCCGCCGCGATGACCATCGGTTCATTGTCTGCGAGTGCCACCCTCAGCAAGGCGTCCTTGGCTTCTACGGTCTTGAATTCGCCCAGGAGCAGGCATGCTTCCCGTCGGACATCGGGGTAATTGTTGATCATCGGGCCGACTCCTGCCGACCTGACGACCGTCATAGTGCTTTCAGACGCGAGATACTCGAGCGTCTTCCTGATTTCGGGATTGGCGCGCCCTTCGTCGATAGCCTGCCGCACGTATTGGAGGGCGACGAGTTTCATGTCCTTGCTCGTCGCATACGCCTGTTCGCGGATCACCATCGTCTCCAGCGGATCCTGCAAGTAGGATTCCTCGACGGTCCGCTCGGTTCTGGCAGTTGCCTGACCCCAGGTGGCCGCGCATGGCATCAATATAACCAGCAGGATGAGTGCTATGGTCCGGTTCATAATTACCTCCAGATTGCGATCTTCCATGTATCGCCGATTTTTTCAAGGTTGTAAAGTACCAGCCGTTCCCCTTTGGGGTTTATTATTATAGCTTTGATTTTCGCCGGCTCGATAAATTCAATGTCATCGACACGGTCATTCTGCCTTGAAGGGTAGACTACGTAATTGAAATAGTCCGCGAGTGACTTGAGCGTCACGCTTTGCCGCTTCAGCACCGCCGACTCGGAGAGGCGCGCCAGGGTCTCGGGCGAGGAATAGTATTGAAGGTAGTCCTGGGTCAAAACCTTGGACCAGCCCTCGAAATCCTTGGATTGGATTATCGAGTTGAGGCTTAGTATGAGTTCCTGCACATTGACGAATGTCGTTTGCTTCAGCTCGACGCTGACGGTGGCGGGATCGAAAGGAACCTGCGCGACGGGCACGGGTTCCGCGTTGACCGCAACAGGTTCAGGGATTTTTTCGACGGGAGTAACTACAGGTGTAGGTGGGGGAGGATCCACCTGGATCTCCGGAGGCGTCATGCAAGAAGCCACGGCGATAGAAATGATAACCGTAGTGGCTACCACACAGAACGCCCGCATACGTTTGACAAGCATGGTTTCATTCTATACGCAATGCCGGGCGTTGTCAAAATACCGGGAAAGTTTTTTACAAACCCGCCGGGCGCCTGAGCCTTTTTTATTGCTGGCAGGGCCAATTTGAAGTATGATAGTGCAAATATATGAACTTCGTACCAATCGAAACAGATAACATTGCTCAACTTCACCGTGCCGAGTATGAATCTTTGCCGGACATCGTGGTTTCAGCACCCGGGATAGTCCGGATGATGGGTGAGAACACTATCGATGCCGAAGGTCTTATGCTTACTTTCCCGATGGAACGCCGTGTATCGATCGCCATTTCCTACAGAAGGGATTCTTCGATCCGCTTTTATGCTTCCGACCTCAACGAAAGAAAAAGGACCAATCTATCCAACCTGAGATACAAGCGAGAGGATAGATGGGCAAATCTGATCAAGGCATCCATTTCCGCCTATTTGGGTGAAGTAGCGACGTTCAAGGGCTTCAATATTACAGTATCCGGAGATGTGCCGCTCGGGCTCGGCCTGGGCTCGGCCACGGCCCTGAGGAGCGCTGCCGCAAAAGCCGCAGCGCTCATTTCTGGCTTCGATCCCGGGTCCGACGAAATTGCGGCATCCATCGCCGAGCTTGACCG